>JBBAEV010000016.1:0-20274 GCA_041655735.1 Bacilli bacterium
AGTAGTGGTTTTATATTAGATGCTAATGATAATAAACTTAGATATGGTCCTCATATAGATGGTTCTTATAGAAATGTTTTTTCTAATAATAATTATATAGTTGGGAAAGAATATACTATCGCTGGCACATATGATGGACAAACAGTCAAACTTTTTGTGGATGGTGTTCAACAATCTGCCACTTTTAATATTTCAGGCAGTATAACTTTAAATAATAATATCCCAATTTTAATAGGAGCAGATCCTGATGGATCTGGATTACCAACGGCAGTTTATGATGGAAGTGTTGTAGTTAGTCAATTATATATATTTAATAGAGCTTTATCAGCTGCTGAAATTTCAACTTATTATAATACAAATATAATTTCTAATAAAAATGGTCTTGTTGCCCAATATGATTTTAATGAAGGATCAGGGAATATATTAAATGATAGTGTAGGTAATAATGATGGTACTATTTATACTCCTAATTGGAAACTTTCTGGAATGTCAAATAATATAGATAATGATTTTCTAACTAACATATATCAAGCAGCAAACACAAAGTTTTCTTATAGGTATCGTCTTATTTCCGATTCCAACGAGCTAGCAGGAACAACTTATAATTTTTCTTATACTGGTAATTATCAAACTTTTGTAGCTCCTGTTACTGGTACATATAAAATTGAATTATGGGGAGCTAGTGGAGGTAATGCTAGAATAACTAATACTACTACTATTGTTGAAAGATCCGGAGGAAGAGGTAGTTATACTTCGGGCCAAATAACATTAAATCAAGGGGAAACTTTAACAATACATGTAGGAGAAAAAGGAGCTAACCAAAAGAGTTTAGAACCACTGACTGTTAGTACAGGGGGTTATAATGGTGGCGGAATTGGTGGTATTGAAATAGATGGTGAGCATAGTCCTGAAGCGGGTGCTGGAGGAGGAGGAGCCACTGATATAAGGTTAGTGAGTGGCGCTTGGAATAACAATGATAGTTTAAGAAGTAGAATTATGGTTGCATCTGGAGGAGGAGGGGCCACGTCCCACTTAACTTCTCATTTTGAATCTTATGGTGGTAATGCTGGTGGATTAACTAGTTATACTAATAGTACTTTCACTACTATTGCTACTCAAACCAGTGGTTATGCTTTAGGTATTGGGAAAGATGGCTATAATGGAAAAGAAACTGGAAATTACGGTCCATATGGTGGAGCGGGAAGTGGTTACTATGGGGGTACTTGGACGGTTGAAAATACAACTACTTCTACAGCTCAAGGAGGAGCTGGTGGTTCATCGTTTATTTCAGGCCATCCTGGATGCAATGCTATAAATTCATCAGGAATTCACACTGGACAACCTAATCATTATTCTGGATATGTATTTTCTAACACCATGATGATAGATGGTAATAGTTTAATGCCATCTCCAGTTGGTAATTTATCACATGGACACAATGGCCATGGACATGCGAGAATTACATTAATTAATGCAGATTAATAATTAAAAAGGGTAAGTGATTATATGAAAAATAACAAAGGTTTTACTGTATATGAATTATTAATAAGTTTTACTTTTTTAGCACTTATTAGTTATTCAATGCTGTCTATGATATTAAATATTAAAGATAAATCCTATCTTACTGGATTAGAGTTTGATATGAAAACTTTTAAAAATGCAGTTTCAATAAAAATTGAAAATGATTTAACAACTAAAACCATTCAATCAATTACTACTTGTGGTGATTATTGTATTAGTATTTTATATGATAACGAAGAAGCTAAACAATTTTCTATTGATATTTCTAATAAAACTATTTCTTATGGTACAGAAAATTATAAGTTGCCAACTGATTCATACTTTGGAGAAAGTATGTCTGTTTCTACACAAACAATTGCGGAAGTCAGTAGTGGCAGAAAAAATTCATTATTAATATTTTATATTCCTATTGAACATTATGAAGCGAAAGGTGATTTTGGACTTAATTTAATTTATCAATATGATAATAACGAATATGATTTAAGCGGATTTACATTTGGAGTGGTAGAGTAATAGTTAAGGGTGATTTTATGAAAAGTCAAAGTGGAATAGCTATATCAACAATTTTATATATGATTATTATTGTTTTTGGGCTTGTAATAGTAACTTATATGAGCATATTGGTTAAAAACACTGATATAAATAGAGGAGCTATAGATAAGGTTAAAACATCTTTAAGTGTGGGTAATTTATCAGATAGTGATAAATTAGTAGTTAAAGAATATCGATATATGAAATCTGATGGCACTTATAGTGATTGGATAAGTTATGCAAACAAGTCACATATAGATAAAACAATTAATTTAACTACTATTTCTAATAACGGTTTTATGGGTGATAATTATAATTTAACATCAATTGGTGTTGAATTAAAGCTTGAAAATGGTATTGGTTATTTAGATTTTAATGGTAGTACTGATAGAGGAGATGGAGTAACTAATACTACTGGCTTTATGCTTAATACTTTATATATAGAAGGAGTTTATAATGCAACAAGTAATATGTTTATATCCTTTAATAATACTGATGCTTTTTTATATAATAATGATTTAGATTTTTCTAGTCCTAATGCAGACTTTAGAACGGAAATAACTGAAAATGTTACTCTTGGGCAAAAATTTAAAGCAACTTTAACTTGGACGAGTGATGAAATTTATAATATTTATGTAAATGGTGAGAAAAAGGCAATTCAAAAATCGGGTTCTACACCTAATCATGCTTATCCATTAGAATGTTTAAAAATAGCATTAGGATATGGCGAATATGCTAATGATTATTACTTGGATGGAAGAATATATGACTTAAGATTATCTTCTAGAATATTAACAATTTCAGAAGCAATTGCAATTACTTCTAATGATATTGACATTAATAGTATATTGGGGGAAAATTCAGCAGAAGTAATTTATGGTAATTTTATTCAATATAGAGAAAAAGTATATTAATTTACTTTTTGTAAAATAATTGTAAAAAAAAACAATATTGTTGACTAAAATATTGAATTTGTGTTAAATTATAAATGTAGACAATAATATAAGGAGGAGTGTACATTGAAAAAATTAAATAAGAAAGGTTTTACATTAATAGAATTATTGGCGGTTATCGTTATTCTCGCAATTATTTTAATAATCGCAATACCTAGTGTTACTGGATTAATAGATGATGCAAAGAAAGATTCATTCATATCAACAGCTAGGATGATGAAATCATCTGCAAGACTTTATACCTCAACAGAGGAAAGCGTTATATTACCATCTGAAGCAGATCATGTTATATTAATCACTGCGGATGAACTTGATATGGATAACATGGGAAATGATCCTGATGGGAATGCTTATGATACGGCCAATTCTTACATCGCAATCGCATCTACAACAGGTGGTACTTTAGAATATTATGTAACATTAGTAAGTACTGGAACTAATTCAAGAGGAATTTATATGGCAGAAATAGATAATCTTGAAAAGGCTGATGTGTTCGCAGATAGAGCAGAAGCGGGAATTACAGAAGTAAGTGAATTAAGTGGTACCATACCAAAACCAGATTCTGAAGAAGATACTTTCACTATTGATAATATTTATGATGGATCATAAAAAAACTGGCAATGCCAGTTTTTTTTATGCTATAATTTTTATAGAAAGTGGTGTATTTATGAAATTATTAATAGGATCACATGTATCTTTTACTAAAGAAGAACAATTGTTAGGATGTATTAAAGAAACATTAAGTTATGCAGCTAACGCGTGTATGTTTTATACAGGAGCACCACAAAATACTAAAAGAATAAAAATAGACAATAATCTAACCACTAAAGCAATATCATATATGAAAGAAAATAATATAGATATTAATAATGTGTTAGTACATGCTCCTTATATAATAAATCTCGCAAATAATACAAATGAAGAAAGTTACAAATTCGCGATAAATTTTTTAAAACAAGAAATATCTCGTTGTACTCAACTACACATAAAAAAAATAATACTTCATCCAGGCAGTCATGTGGGGCTTGGCATAGATATTGGAATAGAAAATATTGTTAATGCTTTAAATAAAGTTATTACTCCTTCACAAAGTGTTATTATATGCCTTGAAACAATGTCGGGTAAAGGTAGTGAATGTGGTAAAACATTTGAAGAATTAAAAAAAATATTAGACGGGGTCAATATTTCATCTAAAATAGGATTTTGTATAGATACATGTCATTTAAATGATGCAGGGTATGATATCAGTAATTTTGATAGTGTTATTAGAGAATTCGATAGAATAATAGGAATAGATAAGTTATATGCTATTCATATTAATGATAGTAAGAATGAAATAGGTTCTATGAAAGACCGTCATGAAAATCTTGGCTTTGGTAATCTTGGCTTTAATAATATATTAAATGTTATTTATCATCCATTCTTAGAAAATATTCCTAAAATATTAGAAACTCCATATATTACTTCAAATGACAATGATAAAAATAAAACTTTTCCACCATATAAAGCAGAAATAAAAATGATAAAAAACAAGGAATTTAATAATAATTTATATAATGATATAAGAAATTATTATAAAAGATAAATTTATAAATTTATCTTTTCTTTAAATTCAATATATAGTTTTTCTATTTTGTTATAAGTATTATCAGATACCTTTTCCTTTAACTCATTTAATATTTCCTTAGGATTACCATAAACAATAGTACGCCAATATCTTTTTATATAATCATGTATTATTTTTGTTTCTTTTTCATCTACTTCAATACCTTTCTTATTACTAAAACATTTTATATCATCAATATTTAATCTATTAACATATTCTTTTATTAAAAATTCATTCATTAAATCACCTCTAAGAAAGTATATGTTTATCTGTTTATTATATGTGACAAACTACTTTATATATAATATAATAATATTAGTATGATGGAAGGGAGGTTTAATATATGTATATTATGCCTAAATTAGATTATAATTATGATGCGCTAGAGCCATATATTGGAAAAGAAACAGTGTATATTCATCATACTAAACATCATCAAACATATTTAGATAAATTAAATAAAATACTAGATAGTATAAATTTTAATTATAGTATATCTATTGAAAAACTTTTATATAATATTGAAAAAATAGATCCTAGTATTAGACAAGAAGTTATAAATTATGGAGGAGGATTTTATAATCATAATTTATATTTTAAAATAATGAGTCCTAGTAATATAAAAGAGCCAATAGGTATCATAAAAGAAAAGATAAATAATGATTTTGGTTCTTATGATAAATTTAAAAAAAAGTTTATAGAAAACGCAACTTCAGTATTTGGATCAGGGTATACTTGGCTTGTTTTAGATGAAGATAAACTTAAAATAATAAATACTAAAAATCAAGATTCACCTCTCCTTATGAAATTAATACCACTTTTTACAATAGATGTGTGGGAACATGCTTATTATCTTGATTATCAAAATAAAAGAATGGATTATATCAATAATTTTTTTGAATTAATAAATTGGGAAGAAGTAAATAAAATATATGAAGAGATCAAACATAATTTACAGTAGATATAAACAAAAAAGAAATATCAGAGAAATTATTGATAAAAGAATGGGAATTTTTATTATTTTACTAACATTAATATTTTCAATTGTTTTTTTTAGATTATATTATATTCAAATATTAAAAAAAGACTTTTATATTAAGAAAGCAGAAGCGTTAGGAGAAATTGTTATTGAGGGAGATTCAGCCCCAAGAGGGAGAATTTATGATCGAAATCATAATTTAATTGTAGATAATAAGGCAGTAAAAACCATCTATTATAAAAAACCTAATAACATTACTAGTAAAGAAGAAATAAAGTTGGCTTATTTATTAGGGGATATGATTGTGGTAGATTTTTCATCATTACATAAAACTAATTTAAAAGAGTTTTGGCTTGTGAATAATTTTGAATTGGGAAAGAAAAAAATAACGGATAAAGAGTGGCAATTATTAAAGGAAAGAAAATTAAATAATAACGATATAGAAAAGTTAAAAATAGAACGTATTACAGATGAAGAACTAAGTGTCTATAAAGATATTGATAAAGAAGCTGCTTTTATATATTATTTAATGAATAAAGGTTATTCTTACGATGAAAAGATAATTAAAAATGAAAGTGTAAGTGATTATGAATATGCAATTGTTTCTGAAAATTTAAATAAATTAAAAGGTTTTGGGACAAAATTTGATTGGGATAGGGTATTTTTATATAAAGATACTTTTAAAACAATATTAGGTAAAGTATCCAATGAATCACAAGGATTACCATTAGAGTTAAAGAATTATTATTTAGCTAAAGGATATAAATTAAATGATAGGGTAGGAATAAGTTATTTAGAGTATCAATATGAAGATATTTTAAAAGGAATAAAACCAAAATATAAATTATTATCTGATAATAATTATGAACTCATTAGTGAAGGAAAAAGAGGTAATGATATTGTTTTAACTATTGACATAAAACTCCAACAAGAAATAGAAAAAATATTAGAAGAAGAAGTTAAAAGGACAAAGTCAGAACCTAATACTGAATATTATAATAGATCTTTTGTGGTAATTACGAATCCTAAAACAGGGGAAATACTCGCAATGGCTGGAAAACAAGTTTTAGAAGTAAATGGAAAATTAAAAATATATGATTATACACCTGGTATAATAACTTCTCCAGTTACTGCGGGCTCTATTGTTAAAGGAGCTTCAATAATGGTTGGCTATGATACTGGGGTTATTGAAATTGGAAGTGTATTAAAAGATGAATGTATTAAAATCAAATCTACACCTACAAAATGTTCGTGGAAAACAATGGGAAATATTAATGATTTGAGGGCATTATCCCAAAGTTCTAATGTTTATCAATTTAAAATAGGGATTATGGTAGGAAAAGGGAAATATAGTTATAATAAACCTCTTTCAATAGATCCTAATGCATTTAATATCTATCGCAATATGTATCAACAATTTGGATTAGGAATAAGAACAGGTATTGATTTACCGGGAGAAAGTATGGGATACCGTGGTAGTAGCGTGCAATCTGGTCATTTATTGGATTTTACTATTGGTCAATATGATACCTATACACCAATTCAAATATCACAATATATTTCTACGATTGCGAATAAAGGATATCGTATGAAACCTTATCTTTTAAAGGAAGTATATAGTTCAGTATCAGGTGATTTTAGCGAACTTATTTTTCAAAACAATCCAAAGGTTTTAAATAAATTAAATGTGGAAAATAAATATATTGATAGAGTAAGGACAGGCTTAAGAGGGGTAATGGGAGCATTAGGATATGGTTATATGGGAAATGCTCCAACTCCGTCAGGTAAAACTGGAACTTCACAAAGTTTTATTGATACAGATAATGATGGAGTAGTAGATACAGAAACTAATACTAAAAATTTTGTTGGATATGCGCCTAGTGATGATCCTATAATGTCAATTGCTGTAATATCTCCCGACATATCTAGTAAAATTAGTGGTTCTTATATTTCGGGAGTAAATAAAAGAATTGGCTCAAGAGTTTCAAATAAATTCTTTGAAATATATAAATAATATGATATAATACAAAAGACGTAAGAAGGAGGTATATTATGGCTAAAGTTGGTAATAGAAATGGAATAACTCTAGTATGTACTATATGTAATAACAAAAATTATAGGACTGAAAAAAATAAGAAAAATGATCCTGATCGCATTGAATTAAATAAATTTTGTAATAAATGTAAAAAAGTAACTTTACATAAAGAAGAAAAATAATAAGTTTTATTAATATAAAATAATGTCATGGAAATCCATGACATATGTTGTATTTATGTATGAAAGGAGTAAGTATGATAAATGTAAATGATTTTAAAACAGGAGTAACAATTGAATTTGATAATAATATATATCAAGTAATTGAATTTCAACATGTAAAACCAGGTAAAGGATCTGCTTTTGTGAGAAGCAAACTTCGTAATTTAAGAACTGGAGCTACTATTGATTATACATTTAATGCCGGTATAAAAGTTAGTAAAGCTCATATTGAAAAGAAAAAAATGCAATATTTATATTCAGTGGGTAATGCCTTTATATTTATGGACTTAAATACTTATGATCAAATAGAATTAAATAAATCAAAAATAGAAAATGAAACAAAGTTTTTAAAAGAAAATATGGAAGTTGATATTGTATATTATAATGGAGAAATGTTAGGTATATACTTACCTGATAAAGTTGAATTAAAAGTTATTAAAACAAGTCCAGGGGTAAGGGGAGATACTGCTACTAATGCTTTAAAAGAAGCAATAGTAGAAACAAATTATAAATTAAATGTACCCCTTTTTATTAATGAAGAAGATATTATTGTAATATCAACTTATGATGGTAAATATGTAAGTAGAAAATAAAATCAATGATTTTATTTTTTTTGTAATAAAAGATGTCCAAACTTAATAATATTTATTAAAAGGAGGATACTTATGATAAAAAAACAAAGCCTATGGTTTCTAACATTATTCAGTTTGATATTAGTATTAAGCGTTTATTATATTACAATGCCTAATGATTTATTATTAACTAATAACCAAAATTATACTGATAAGGAAGAAAAAACAAATGAGAAAGTAACGATTGAGGAGGCAGAAATATTAACAGCTTTAAGGGTAGAAGCTGAAGATAATAGAATGAGTAAAATTGAAGAATTAAATGTAGTATTAACTGATAAGAAAACCACTACTGATGAAAAAAACAACGCTTATGAACAAATAAGGTATTTAAACTTACTTAGAGGTAAAGAAGAATTATTAGAAAACAAAATTAAAGAACATTATAAAAAGAACACTTTTATTAAAATAGAAGATAATCAAGTTAGGGTAGTAATCGCATCTAATACACATAACTATGAACTTGCAAATAACATAATGAGAAGTATCCAAGAAGAGTTTGATGGTAAACAATATATATCAGTAAAGTTCCAAGGTTAACTCTAGAAACAACTAGAGTTTTTTTGTTTAAATATAAAGATTTATAGTTTGTTATTAAGTTATATATTTGTTATTTGTATTTTAATAATTTAATTTATATGATAAAATTAATATAGAAAAGGTGAAGAAATGAAAAATATGAATAGATCAAAATTAAGAGAACTTGCTATGACTATTTTATATCAAGTAATAATTTATGATTCTAATAAAATAAATTATGATATTGAAGATATATATAAAGAAATTTTGGAAATAGATAGTAATTTTGTTAGAGAAATAGTAAATGGAGTTATTTATAATAAAGAGACTATTGATAATATAGCAAATAAATTTTTAAAAGATTGGAATATAAATAGGTTGGGCAAAACAGATCAAGCAATACTTAGGATTGGTATATATGAATTAAAATATACTGAAACACCTCCTATTGTTTGTATTAATGAAGCAGTAGAACTTGCAAAAAAATATTCTGATGATAAAGTAGTAGGTATGATAAATGGGGTATTAGATAAGATTTATCATGAAGAGTAGGTGGTTAAATGAATGATAAATATCTAACTGTTAGTGAACTTAATAGTTATATAAAAAATATTATTGATAATGAAGAATTCCTTCGAAGGATATATTTAAAAGGAGAAATATCTAATTTTAAAGCTCATACACGAGGACATTTTTATTTTTCTTTAAAAGATGAAAATAGTAAAATAAATGCCATTATGTTTATGGGTAATACTAAAAAAGTGCTTTTTAATCCGGAAGAAGGAATGAAAGTATTAGTAACTGGCAAAATAAGTGTTTATGAACCAACAGGAAATTATCAAATATATGTTGAAGATATGCTAGAAGATGGAGTAGGTAATCTTTATATTGCATTTAATCAATTAAAAGAAAAGTTAGAAAAGGAAGGATTATTTGATCCTATACATAAAAAAAGAATACCAAAAATACCTAATAGAATAGGAATAATAACGGCATCAACAGGAGCCGCTATAAGGGATATTTTAACTACTATTAAGAGAAGATATCCTTTATGTAAAACTATATTATTCCCTTCTTTAGTACAGGGAGATAAAGCTAAAGATGATATAGTAAGACAAATAAAAAGAGCAGAGAGTTATAACTTGGATTTACTTATTGTGGGTCGAGGAGGAGGATCTATTGAAGATTTATGGCCATTTAATGAAGAAATAGTAGCAAAAGCTATATATAATTCTTCTATTCCTATTATATCAGCAGTAGGACATGAAATAGATTTTACTATAAGTGATTTTGTAGCTGATTTAAGGGCGCCAACACCAACTGCTGCGGCAGAACTAGCTGTCCCTAATATGATAGATATTATTAATTATATTGATCAAGTAAAAATAAGATTAAATCAAACAATGAAGAAAAAAATAGAATTTAATAAAATGCTATTTGACAAGTTAATAAATACCTATGTGTTAAAAAAACCACTTGCGATGTATGAAATTAAGGAACAAAAATTAGATAATTTAATAGATAGGCTAGGAGTTAATATTAAAGCTATTTTTGATATTAATAAAAATACCTATATAAACCTTTTAAACAAGTTAGAGGTATTAAATCCTTTATCAGTATTAAAAAGAGGTTATACAGTGATCAAAATGAAGAATAAGGCTATATCTAATGTGGATAAATTAAATAAAGATGATTTAATTGATATTAATTTTAAAGATGGTATTGTAAATGCAAAAATATTAGAGATAAAGGAGGTTAAGTAATGAAAAAAGAAGAAAAAACATTTGAAGAAAGTTTAAAACAATTAGAATCAATAGTAAAAGAACTTGAAAATGGTGATGTTAATTTAGATGATGCGATTAATAAATTTAATGAGGCTATGGAACTTGCAAAAAAATGTAATGATAAATTAAAAAAAGCTGAAGCTAAAGTTAATAAGATATTAACTGATGATGGTAAATTAGAAGATTTTGAGGTAGAATCTGAGTGAAAAAAAGATTAGATATACTTTTATATGAAAGAGGTATGTTTGAATCGCGAGAGAAGGCTAAAATAGCTATTATGAGTGGATTAATATATACCGATAATGAATTACTCACGAAACCTGGAATGAAGTATGATGAAAACATTAATCTTTATATAAAAGGAGAAGTATTTCCTTATGTGTCTAGAGGTGGATTAAAATTAGAAAAAGCAATTAAAGAATTTAAAATTTATTTAAGAAATAAAATAATGTTAGACGTTGGTTGTTCTACTGGTGGTTTTACTGATGTAGCGCTTCAAAATAACATAAAAAAAGTATATGCACTTGATGTGGGAACTAACTGTTTAGATTATAAACTTAGAATAAATGATAAAGTAGTAACAATGGAACATACTAATTTTAGGTATAGTAAAAAAGAAGATTTTAAAGATGAGATTGATGTTGTTACTTTTGATGTTTCATTTATATCATTAAAATTATTATTAGAACCTTTATCTAATATCGTAAAAGAAAAAGGAGAAGTAATAGCGTTAATTAAACCACAGTTTGAATCTACTAAAGAAATAGCGGATATCTATAAAGGAGTTATTAATAATAAAGAAATACATAAAAAAATAGTTGAAGACATTATAAAAAAATTTAAAAAATTTGAAATTTTTATCCAAAATTTAACATATTCTCCAATTAAAGGTAAAAAAGGTAATATTGAATTTTTAGGTTACTTTATATATAAAGGGAAAGAAAAAGAAATAGACATTAATAAAGTAATTAATGAAGCACATGATAATTTGAATACCAAATGAATTGGTATTTTTTTCTTTTATAAACTAATCTTTTTTATTTATAATATAAATGTAGTCTGTATTTTAAAAAAGGAGATGTTATTTATGTTTTTTAAAAAATTTAAAAACAGACTCATAATTTTCTTTATCACATTATGTTTTTTCCCAATTTCCGTATTTGCATATTCTTCATATTTAATACCAGGTGGCGAGAATATTGGAATTCAAATCCAATCAAATGGCATAATGATTGTAGGTCTATATAAAGTAGAAGGAAAATCGCCTGGTAGTGATGCAGGACTTAGAATTGGAGACAAAATTATTGCGATTAATGATGATAAAATTACTGGTGTCTCTGATCTAGTTACTAACATTGAAAAAAATAATCAAAATAATAAAATAAGAATCACATATGAAAGAAATAAAAAAATTTATGAAACACTTTTAACATTAGTAAAGGGGAATGATAATACTTATAAGACAGGATTATATGTAAAAGATACTATAAATGGTATTGGTACATTAACCTATATTGACCCTAATACTAAGATATTTGGTGCATTAGGTCATGAAATAACAGAAAAAAATAGTATGCAGACAATTGAAGTTAAAACAGGAAAAATATTCAAAGCTGTTATTACTGGAATTGATAAGAGTACTAGAGGGGATCCTGGGGAAAAGAATGCAAGATTCTATTCTAATAACGTTTTAGGTAGTATTAAAGAAAATACTTCTTCTGGTATATTTGGAAAATACAATAAACAATTACCAGAAAAAAATTTGTTAAAAGTTGCAACTTTTGATGATATAAAAGAAGGAGAAGCGACTATAAGAACAGTTATTACAGATGAAAAAGTAGAGGAATTCGATATTAAAATAATAAAACTAAATAATAAAAAGGATACTAGATATAAAAATATATTATTTGAAATAACGGATGAAGCACTACTTGATATCACTGGTGGTATTGTTCAAGGAATGAGTGGAAGTCCTATTATTCAAGATAATATGTTAATAGGGGCGGTAACTCATGTAGTTGTAGATAATGCACAAAAAGGATACGGAATATATATTGGGTATATGCTGGAAGAATCAGAAAATTAAAAAACAAAGAGGGATAATTCCCTCTTTCCTTTACAAATTCGTTTTTTTTGATATAATATATTAACTAAAGAGGCAGTATTATGGAAAAAATCAATATTTCAGAAATTAATTTTGATTCATTAAAATTATTAGATGATATTCAATGTAGTGAAAGCAAAATATATGTTGATCAAGAAGGTAATTTATATAAGTTGTATAAAGATAAAAAACCTAATTTTAATAGTGCTCTGTTAAAAAAAATGGCAATTGAAAGATTATATGAGTTAAATAAAAAACTTTTTATTGAACATGCTGTAATATCTAAATCTTTAATAACTAAAAAAGATTTATTAAAAGGAGTTAAAGAAGATTTTAAAAAAGGGTTTCATTCTTTGATAAAGTATAAAGAGTTTTTAACAGACTATGATGATTTTTTAACAATTTATTTAGGAACTTCTGAAACAATAGAAAAACATTTTCATAGAAACGGTATTCTTTACTCTGATATGAAATTAGATAATATTATTTTTAAAAAAACGAATAATAAATTAGAATATTTCTTAGTTGATACAGATAGTAGTTCTATTAGTAATGATATACATGATATTACCTTTACTTCATTAATTAGAAATTATTTACTAAGAAAAAACAATGTTTATTATTTATTAGATTTTGGTTGTATTAAAGCTACTCCTGATTTTGATAAACTAGTAATTTTGGTTACATATTTAGAGTCATTATTTGAAAAGCTGCCAATTGATATTGATGGTAAAAAATTTAATATAGCTATGGATAAATTAAATATTTCAGATGAAGGAATAAAAATATTTGAAGAAATAGTATACGGTGATAATAACCCTTTATTTGTAGAATGGCCATATATTCATGATATAATGGAAAATCCGTCTAAAGTGCTAAATAAGCACCATACTTAAAAACCCTATTAAAATAGGGCTTTTTAGTTAAATGAAAAAAAAGTAGACATATAAAATGTTATTATAAGTAGAACTAATAGAATAACTATCGCTCTTTTTAAATTTTTTTTAAATTTCTTTTTCATAAAAACACCTCATATAAATTATATCATATTTTAATTTTTTTTTAATATTATTTAGAGAGGTGAACTATGAAAAAAATAATGTCTTTTTTAAAAAATGAAACAAAAAAAAATAAAAAAGTATATATATTTTTATTTGTATTATTTATTATTGGAGTCATTTTTGGGTCTCTTTTTATTACAATATTGGACAACCCTGATAAGACTTTAATTCTTGATCAAGTATCTTCTTTTTTTGATCAGATAAAAAACAATACTCAATTATCATTTAAAGAAGCTTTTAGTAATAGTGTAACCGGTAATATGTTATATATTGTATTAATATGGATATTAGGGTTATCTATTATTGGTATTCCAATAATATTATTTATGTTGTTTATACGTGGGTTTATATTGGGGTTTTCAATAGGAACTATTATCTTAAAATATAAATTGTTAGGAATATTAGGAGCAGGTTTTTATGTGTTTCCTCATCATATAATATTTTCTATTCTTTCAATAGTATTATCTTATTATGCATTTAGTTTATCTTTAATGATATTTATATCAATAATAAAGAAAAGGAATATTAATTTTAAAAGTTTTATTAATAAGTATTTAAAAGTATTATTATATTCTTTTATAACTGTTATTATAGTTTCTTTAATAGAAATATTTATATCACCATTATTAATTAAACTCTTTTTATTTATATTTGATTAATATGATATAATATTAGTGGTGATTTTATGAAAAAAGTAGTTGTAGGAATGAGTGGTGGAGTAGATTCGGCAGTAGCGGCTCTTTTACTAAAAAGACAAGGATATGATGTGGTAGGATTATTTATGAGAAATTGGGACAGTACAATCAATAATGATGTTCTTGGTAATCCTAATTTAAATAATGATATATGTCCTCAAGAAGGAGATTATAATGACGCATTAAAAGTATGTGAAAAATTAGATATTCCTTTACATAGAATTGATTTTGTAAAAGAATACTGGGATTATGTTTTTACATATTTTTTAGAGGAATTAAAAAGAGGAAGAACTCCTAATCCAGATGTAATGTGTAATAAGTATATTAAATTCGATCCATTTATTAAGGAAGCTAAAAGGTTAGGGGCAGAGTATATTGCGACAGGTCATTATGCGAGAATAATTGATGATAATTTATATAAGGCAATAGATGAAAATAAAGATCAAAGTTATTTTTTATGTCAATTAACTAAAAATCAATTAAGTAATGTATTATTTCCAGTAGGGGAATTAACTAAGGAAGAAGTAAGAAAAATAGCTAAGGATAATGATTTAACAGTTGCGGATAAGAAAGATTCTACTGGCATATGTTTTATTGGTGAAAGAAACTTTAGTGAATTTTTAAAAAATTATTTACCTAGTAAAAAAGGCAAAATAGTAAATATTGATACTAATGAAGAAGTAGGAATTCATTATGGTTTAATGAATTATACAATAGGACAAAGAAGAGGACTTAATATTGGGGGTAATGAAAATAGATTGTTTGTAGTAGGTAAGAATTTAGATAAAAATATTTTATATGTGGGATTAGGTTCTGATCATGAGGCTTTATATAGTAATGAAGCTATTATCGAACAAATGAATTTTATTGATAATAAAAAAACATCTAAATGCAAAGCTAAGTTTAGGTATCGTCAAAAAGATATTGATGTAGATGTTGAACATTTAGATAGTAATGAAATGAAAGTAAAGTATTCTTCTTTAAAAGCAGTAACTCCCGGGCAAATATGTTGTTTATATGATGGGGATGAATGTTTAGGTGGAGGAATAATTAAAGAAGTATACAAAGATAATAAAAAAATGGTATTTTATAATTAATTATTTTATTATAGTGGTTTTGGGAGGTTTTGTATGGAAAACCAAAGTAGATATTATGAATTATTAGAAGATTATCAGAATTATCAGAATGGGAACTGCATACATTTGCGCTAGATGAACAATCTCTTGATACTGTAAATGAGGTAATAGCATATAAACGAGCAAAGGAACAAAAAACTAAGAATCTTATTTCTAAAGCAAATAATCCTGAAAAAGTAAAAACTGTTATAACTGGTTAATATATCATAGTAATTAAAAAAGATATTGATTATATTTCAATATCTTTTTTGTTATATAGTCTATAAGTTAATGTTATACAAACTGTAATTATCACTATCATTATTATTATATATTTAAATGGTAATGTTTCTTCAACAATTAAATAACCGGTATCTACATATTCAAATGGTGATAAATATTTTAAGAATGATAGGGTATCAGTTAATTTAGCTACAATATTTAACATATATGTACCTAGTACTAACGCTAGTGATATTGTCATTACTTTTCTTGATTTAATAATAAAACATGATATTAAGAAACTAATAGAGGCGAATGTTAAACATAAAAGAAGGGGTCCAACACTTATTAATAACCATTTAGTAAAATTAAATTCATTAATAACATTAAAGCCAATTAATGTTATTAAGGAGATAGCTAGATTTAATCCAGTTATATAGATAAGAACTGTTAATATTTTTGAAGTTACTATTTTATTTCTAGCAATTGGTTTTGATAGAAGAAATTCGGATGTACCATCACTTTCTTCTTTAGAAATAATGGAACCAGCTGTTATTGAGGCAAAACATCCTCCTAATATAGCAACAAACATATAACCCTCTGTCGCAAAATATCCTATGGCGGTATCAAAAGCTATTTTATCCATATTGAATGCTTTAAGCATCCCTTCAGGAAAGTTTTTCATCATTTCATTAATTGCGTCCATATCATTTGAAAATGATGGATATACGGCTATCATCATTACCACGAAAGCAATTATAATAGAAGTCCATATAATAAAGCTTTTTAAATTGTCTTTTAACTCTTTTTTTAAAAGCATTTTATTCATCCCCCTTATAGTAGTGCATAAATATTTCTTCAATAGTGGGTTCTTCAATTAATATTTCATCAATATTTATTTTATTAATATTTTTTATTAAATCATTAGTATTGCCATTAAATAAAAATTTAATAGTATTATTATATTTACTTTTAATTTGTATTTTACCTTTTGGAAGAATTAGTTTATTTAATTCTTTTGATTTTAATGTAACATAGTATGAATCAACTTTAGTTAGTTTATCAATAGCTTCTGTTTTTATTACGGTACCATCTTTTATAATTGCAACACGGTCACATATTTTTTTAACCTCACTTAATATATGGGAAGAAAAGAATATAGTAGTTCCTTTTTTATTTTCTTCTTTTAATAATTCAAAGAAAGTATCTTGCATTAAGGGATCTAGTCCACTAGTAGGTTCGTCTAATATTAATAATTTAGGCTCGTGTAATAAAGCGACCGCAATACCTACTTTTTTTCTATTTCCAAAAGATAAATCTTCAAATTTTTTATTTCTATTCAATTGTAATTTATTTATTAAGAAATCTATTCTCTCTTGTTTGATATCGCCATAAAAACTAGCTGAATATTTCAATAAATTTTCTACGGTCATGTTATCGTAATATTCAACCTCGCTAGGTAAATAGCCAATATCTTTTCTTAACAACTCAGAGTTGTCATCAATATTTTTTCCAAATATATAAGCCTCACCACTATTTTTAAAAACAAGATTCAATATGGTTCTAATAGTAGTAGATTTCCCTGCACCATTTGGGCCAATAAAACCAAATATTTCGCCTTTATTAACACTTAAATTAACATCTTTTATACCTCTATTTTTACCATAGTACTTAGTTAATTTTTTAATTTCGACAACCTTATTCAAAATAATACCTCCTTATGTATGTTTATTATAACATATTAGTATATGCGAAAAAACATATTATTCGAAAACAGGACTTGACAATCTATTATTCATATTATATTATTAAATTGTCATTAAAATATTTTATTTTTATGACAACGGGAGTAATCAACGTAGTAGTGATTACTCCCATTTTTATTTATTAATATTTTAATGATTTACAATTTAAAAATCCCTTGTTTTATATAGGATTTATATATATTATTTGTCATGTGTTTTACACTTGACATCTTGTGTAAAAATGATAAAATAAAGATAGGAGGTTTTTGAATATGAAAAAGTTAGACGATTTGCTACAAGAATTGGGTATATCTAAAGTTAGATTTGCGAAGTATTTAGGAGTATCAAGACAGATGGTTTATAATTATCTAGAAATGGATAGTATTGATAAATGGCCTAAAGAAAAGAAAATGAAATTATTTAAATTACTTAATGTAAAATCGGCTGATGAAATTAAAAAAATGAAACCAACCGCAGATTATATTATGGAAGTAGAAAGTAAGTTAAATCAGGGGGTAGCTGTTGCCTCTGTTGATACTGTTAGTTTTGAAGGATTTAACAAAAAAGAACAAGATTTATTAAATGAATTAATTGTTGCGATAAAAGAAAGATTATCTGAAGATAAATCTAAGGAAACATTTTATATGTTTAAATATTTATTTAATTTTATCCAAGCAATGGATACTAACGAAGAATTAAAATATATATTAGCTTATATATCCAAATCAACTGGGTTTACTGATCCAAAAGAATTTATGTTTAATAAGGATCGTCAATTTGTTTTAGAAGGAATATTATATACTGCTTTAATAATGTATTATAATGGAGGAGTATCAAAATCAAAGGTGGCTCAGTCTCATGAAAAGTTTGTTCAAGAAATCGAACACAAGAATGAAGAAAGATTGAGTCGTACCCAAGAATTAAATTCAATTAAAGTTCTAGCGCTTAAAGAATTAGGGTATACAGAAATTACAGAAACTAATGCTAAAGAAGTGTTTGAAAAAATGGCAGAAATACAATCTAGAAGATACGTATAAGAAGGGAGTAGCAAATCATGGCTTATTTGAAGTTTAGACCACTTACTCCTGGGTTTGATTTTATTAGTACTTTAAATACAGGGGATATACCTGAAGAAATCACTGATTTATTATTAAATGATGAAAAGATATATGTTGCAGTAAAAACAATTAGGGATGTGGGAATTTTTACTAACAAGAGAATATTGTTAGTAGATGTTAAAGGAGTATTTGGTAAAAGAAAAGAATATTTTTCTTTACCATATAACTCTATTTCTACTTTTAACTTTTTAAAAGGAAGAATTCAAACAAAAATAAAAATAGTGGCTGATAGTGGTCATAATATTACATTAAGGTTTTTAAAATCAATTGATAGTAAAGTTGCGAATGAAGTGTATATGATTCTTACAAATAAAGTAATGGATAAATAAACATACAATTAAGTATGTTTTTTATTTACCTCTTTTATATAAATGAATATTTTATATATAGGGGGTATATATGAGAAGTAATATTGATAACCAAAAAAGACTAGCGGTTTCATATATACAAAAAATAGAAGAAAAATTAGATAAAGCTCCTATTGATAATAATATAAATGGCAGAAAGGTAATTATGATAGAATCTATAAAAATTAAACCAATGTTATCTTATATAAAACAATTATGTGGTCAATTAGGTATTAAATATATTGCCTATATAGATGATAATAATTACAAATTAACATTTATAAAACCATATGTAAAAGAAAAAGAGGATAGTAATATAAAAAAGTATATTTTATGATTATATGAAAGTAGGGGGAGTTAATAGTATATTATAAAAGTCTTATAATATAAGTTGTTGCTTATCCCCTATGCAAAAGCAAAGATAGAAGAGCAATATAGAAATATAAGGAGGATATATAATAATTATAAATATGTTTTTGTAAAAAAATATAAAAAATAAAGAGGGGGAGTGCCCTCTTTAATATTTTAAAAAGTGGAGTAATTTGATATTTGTTTAACAGATGTATATGCAATACATAGTTTTATATCTCTATGTGTTAAATCCTCTTATAAATATAATCTATATGTGTTCTAAATCAAATTGGGATAGATAATTGTATTACAGTTGTTGTCTCGATTTGTTGTATAAATCATATATAATCAAATATATATTTTTATAAATATTATCTTTGCAAATATTATTTATAATAGGTACAAAATATTTAACAAATATAAGGTATTAATAATAAGAGTGTATAAGGATTATATACAAAAATAATATAACAGATAACCTATATGTAGTTAAATTTATATATAATTAGTTATTATTCTAACTTCCTATAATATATATTATGTTAACTTGTATATAAATAAAAAATAAGTATTTAAGTTACTTATTTTTATTTGTATAACTATATATATATGTATATATATAACTCTACTACATTGCATTATAATTATATTAATTTTTTAATTTAAAATTAAATAAATAATTTATGGATTTAGATATCAATATTTTATTGATTATATCATAATAATAAAATAATACAA
>JBBAEV010000017.1:0-18707 GCA_041655735.1 Bacilli bacterium
AATTCCCTCTTTCAATAACTATATTATATTACTTTTTCTAAATAATGCAACTTTGTTGTTCTTTTTGTCGTGTTTTATTATTAGAAATATTACCTCTTGACACATCTTAGATAGTCATAAAAAAAGAAAAGATATCTTAATAAACTAACTTAACTAAGATAATATCTTCTCCTATTTTTACTATTTGATCCCAAAAAACTTCTAATTCTGGCCGATTAGATAAAAAACCAAATACCCCTTTCTTTGATTCAATAACAAGAGCCACTATCTTACCAGTACTATCTTCTATTCTGGCATCTACAATAGTCCCTATTCTTTTACCATCATTTATATTAATTACATCTTTACTTTGTAATTCAGATAAACACATATTATCACCTAATTAAGTATATGATTACTTTATCATTCTTTTAATGTTTTTTATCGCACTCTTTTCTAGTCTTGAAACTTGCGCTTGACTAATACCTATTTCTTCAGCTATCTCCATTTGTGTTTTACCTATCACAAATCTTTGATCTAAAATATACTTTTCTCTTTCTTTTAATCTATTCATAGCTTTTTCTAAAGCTATTTTTATATCCCAATCACCACTAGAATCCGTTTTATCTTCTATTTGATCTACTAAATAAATAGTATCTCCACCATCATTATATATTGGCTCAAATAAACTAACGGGGCTTTTCATCGCATCTAATGCATTAATAACTTCAAATTCTGATATTTCTAATATTTTGGCAATTTCTTTCAAAGTAGGCTCTTCATTATTCTTATTAGTTAATTCCTCTTTTAATTTTAATGTCTTATAAGCAATATCCTTTAACGATCTAGATATTCTAAGAGAATTATTATCCCTTAAATATCTTCTTACTTCACCCGCAATCATTGGTACTGCATATGTAGAAAACCTTACATTATGAGCTAAATCAAAATTATCAATAGCCTTTAATAATCCTACACAACCTATTTGAAATAAATCATCTAAATTATCAGTACGATTACTAAATTTCTTTAAAATACTTAATACTAGTTTTAAATTACCATTTACTAATTGCTCTCTAGCGGATATATCACCAGTTTTTAGTTTCTTAAATAATTCTGTCATTTCTTTGCTAGTTAAAACTTTAATATTCGCTGTATTCACGCCACTTATTTCTACCTTGTGACGTGCCAAATAAAAAACCTCCTTTTCATTCACATAGTGAACAAAAAGAAAGGATCTTATACATAAAAATATTATTTATTTTTACTTATTATCCCTTTTTTTGCGCCATTTAATAAAGTTTCTACTGCTGAATCTATAAGTTATAATAAAATGTCATTGCCTCACAATCCCTCTTTATCCTATTAGAATAACTCCATTTATCTTCTTTTCTCATCCAAACTCCTCCTTCATATTTAATATAATAGTATTAAATAAAAAAATATAATTATATCTTAACTATATTTTTTAATCTTTTAATAACCTTCTTTTCAATTCTAGATATATAAGACTGACTAATACCTAGGAGTATGGCTACATCCTTCTGCGTCATTTCTTCTTTACCACCTAGTCCATATCTAAGAGTCATAACTTGTTTTTCCCTTTCATCTAGTTTATCTATCTCTCCCATCAATAAACTCTTTTCAACTTCTTCTTCTAATCCTTTAGTCACAATATCATCATCAGTACCTAAAACGTCTTCTAAATGTAATTCATTACCATCACTATCAAAACTTAAACTATCTTCAAAACTTATTTCATATCTAGTCTTTTTATTCTTTCTTAAAAACATTAATATTTCATTATCAATACATCTAGATGCATAAGTAGCTAGTTTTATATTTTTATCCATTTTATAGGTCATTACTCCCTTTATTAAACCAATAGTGCCTATACTAACTAAATCTTCTAAATCAAACTTTGTATTATCATATTTTTTAGCAAGATATACAACTAATCTCAAATTATGCTCTATTAATTTGTTTTTTGAATTTATATTGCCTTTTTTCATTAATAATAAATGTTTTTCTTCTTCCTCTGCTGATAGAGGTTCAGGAAGAGCATCTGTACTTCCTAAATACAAGGATATATTTAGTTTTTTAAATATTATTTTAAATATATTTATAAATTTTTTAAACATTATTTTCCTCCATTAAACCATTATGTAAAATACAATTTATCCCATCCATTTTTATCTTTTTATTACTAATACCTATTAAAACATTAAATCTTTCTCCCACCCCTACTATATCTATCTTTTCTGGAATAATGCATTTCAACAAACCATGATAATTCAAAGAATCATAGGGTACTAATAATACATTATCATCATAATTAAAATTAATTTCCCTATTATCCACCAAAATAATAGGTCTTTTTTGATAAGGATCATAAAGTAAATTGCCAGTATCTAAAAATCCACTTAATTTTTTTATCTTTCCGTCTTTAAAATAAATATCTACTTCATAATAATTAGCATAATTATTCCTAAGTTCTCTTATTTGCTTAATATAAATATATATAATTATTGGTGATAATATGAGTAAAACATAAAAATTAATACTCATTCCGTGATGATAAAATATAAAACCTTCATTCTTATAACTAAATTGAATGTTTAAAAAATATAAAAATCCTCCTAATAATATACTGGTAACATATAAATAAACTAAATTTTTAATCATATAAATGATATCTTTATAACCAAATGTTACTAATGTCATAACAAAAGAAATAAAAAACTTGACAAAAAATAATTCTAATGAACTAAAAGAATAAAATAAAATGAAAATAGATAATGCTCCTATTAAACTACCTAATAATAATCTTTTAAAAGCTATATTTCTTCTAAGCATTACTGCAACTCCTGAAAGTAATATAAAATCAAAAAATAAATTAATTATAAAAATAAGATCTAAATATAGCTTCATATCATCACCTAGATAAGTATAAAAAAAAAACACATATAAATGTGTCATATTTTGTATATTGTTAAAATTCTTCTCTATCTCTTAAAAATGCCGGTATATCTAAAGCTGATTCAGCTTCTTCTAAATCTTTATTTGTTATATCTTTCTTAGCACCTTTAAAACTATGATATAAAGGTTCACTATTTTCTTCAAAACCAGTGGCAATTACTGTTACTACTACTTCATCAGTTAAATTTTCGCAAATAACCACTCCAAATATAGCATTTATATCGGTATTAGATGCTGATCTAATGACTTCCACTGCTTTTTCGGCTTCTATTAATGATAAATTGTTGCCACCTGTAATATTAATAATAGCATCAGTAGCTCCTGCAATACTTGCTTCTAAAAGTTTACTTGATACAGCTTCTTTAGCTGCTTCTACTGCTCTATTTTCACCCATGCCAATTCCAATTCCAATTAATGCATTACCACGATCTTTCATTACTGTTTTTACATCAGCAAAATCAAGATTAACAAGACCAGATACTGCAATTAAATCAGATATTGATTGAACACCACGACGAAGTACATTATCTACTTCTTTAAATGCATCTAACATTGGGGTTGTCGGATCAATTAAACCTTTTAAACTATCATTAGGAATAACAATCATTGTATCAACATTTTTTCTAAGTTCTGCTAATCCCTCAAGAGCATTTTCCATTCTTCTTTTTCCTTCAAAACCAAATGGTTTAGTAACAATCCCTACTGTTAATGCTCCTAAATCTTTTGCAATTTCGGCAATAACTGGTGCTGCACCAGTTCCTGTTCCTCCACCTAAACCGCAAGTAACAAATACCATGTCAGCACCCTTTAATACTTCTTCTATTTCTTCTTTCGATTCGATAGCCGCTTCTCTTCCAATACTAGGATCAGCACCCGCTCCAAGTCCTTCAGTAAGTTCTGATCCTAATTGAATTTTAATAGGTGCCTTTGAATTATTTAATACTTGTAGATCAGTGTTTGCTGCAATAAATTCAACTCCTTTTAATCCTTCAACCATTCTATTAATCGCATTACAGCCGCCACCACCAACACCTATAACTTTTATTTTTGCTAATTGCTCTGTCTCTAATCCAAACATAATTATCCTCCTTAACTTTCAAAAAAGAAACCAAATACTTTACCTAATACAGAATCTTCTGAAAAATTTATTAATCTTTTTTTAATTGATACTAAATCCCTTTGCTTATCATCATTAAACATAGAATATTCTTTACCCCTTAGTTTCAGCTTTTCAAAAAAATATTTTATTATTCCAGATGCTGTCGAATACATATTATTTCTAATTCCTATTGTTGTAATAACACCTATCTTAGCCTTATCCCCAAAAATATCTTCAAGTATAAAATTAAAGCCAGGCATTTCACTAACACCACCTGTTACAATTATATAACTTATTTCTTGGTTTGTTAATAGGTTAATTTGTTTTTTAACTAGATTAAGTATTTCAACAATTCTCGCCATAATAACTTCTGACACTTCATATTGGTTTATTTTGACATCTTCACCAATCAAATTTGTAGTTTCATACACTTCACTAACTTGCGCAACTTTAGTATGAGCTAATGCGAAACTTTCCTTTATTTCACGACATATATTACGATCAAGTTTATAAATATAAGCAATATCACGATCAATGTTTTTACCACCTAATTGAAGCACTTCGCTTTTTACTACTACTCCTTTATTAAAAACAGATACAGTAGTAGTTTCACTACCAATATTTACCACCGCACCGATTGAAGTATCTGTCTCTAAAGTTTTATGTTCATAATAATCACAAATTGGACCTACTGTAATATCTACAACTTCTGGTCCTGCCGCCTCAATAACACTTACAACTGAGTAAATATTCTTTTTAGGAGAGGTTATCATTAAGGCTTTCACTCCTAATTTATCACCAACTAATCCCCTAGGATCTCTTATTCCTATTTTACCATCTAAATTAAATTCTAGCGGGATAATACTTACTAACTCACGATTAGAAGGCAATTTATTATAAACTGAAGCTTGTAAGGTTCTAACTAAATCATCACCTCTTACTTCTTTTTCTTCGTTGGTAACAGTAGAATAGCCATTAACTAGAGAAAAATCAGTAAAATATGAAGGCACAGTTGCTATAACTTTATCAACTTTTACTCCCAACATTCCTTCTACTTCATTTAAAGCTTCTTTTATTGATATTATTGTTTCATTCGCATCAACAATAAGACCCTTTTTCAAACCCTTAGATTTAACGCTAGCGGTCGCTAAAACATTCATCTTGTTTTTGTATAATTCACTAACTATTAATTTAATAGTATCAGAACCGATATCTATACTAGAGTATATTTTTTTCATCTATATCGCTCCCTACTCCCCTTATACAATGATTATACTATAAATTAGTATCTAATTAAAGAAAAAAAGAACAATTAATCATTCTTTATTTTAATATTTCAAAATAATCTCCTAAATCTAAGTATAAAATCCCTCTTTTGCCTTCAAGTTCTGGCAATATCTCATCATATTTATTTATTTTATCAAACCTAGATAATGTTAAATAAACATAATTACGATCATTCATATATAATAAAAATCTCTTTTTATCTACTTCATTAGGAGAATATTCTATTTCTGATATTTTATTTAAAATTTTTGAATCAATCAACATCATTTTTTCAATAAATTCATTATAAAAATCTTCATTAACATAATTAGTAAGAATTGGTGCATTAGTGATTTCTCTATCCATAACCAATTCTTCTTTTGATTCTAAAACTAATTTTTTATCATTCCTCTTATAAAACAACCATTTATATTCTTCAACATAAATATGAATTTGATTAAAAAACTTTTTATCTACTTTTATATTCTTAATATAAGGATTCATTAATATTTTTCTTTTTATACTAGATTTAGTTGTAGTATAAAAATTAGGGTGATTTTCTATTCCTGCAAGTTCTAATACTTTTTGATCAGTTATATAATTATTATCATAAATATATATATTTTTTATTTTTAAATAATTAGAATCCCAAAAGAAATGTATTATTAAATATATTAATAATAAAACAAATAAAACTCGTGTTATTTTTAATTTTCTTTTTTTTTTCTTTTTTTCCATTTATATCTACTCCCAATTAACAAATTCCTGTTCTACATGCAATTCGATATTATACTTATCTTTTACCTTATATTTTACTAAATATATCAATTTTTTTATATCTTCGCCTGTAGCATTTCCTTCATTTACAATAAAATTAGCGTGCTTTTTACTAACTACCGCACCACCTATTTTTTTACCCTTTAATCCACATTCCTCTATTAAATGACCGGCATAATTCCCTTCAGGATTACGAAAAACACTACCTGCACTAGGATATTCTAAAGGTTGGCTTTCTAATCTTCTTCTTTTCCGATCTTCTATTAATTCCATAATATCTTTTACATTACCTTTTTCTAATTCAAAAGATACTTCAATACATATATAATTAGGATTCCTTTTTAAAAAAGAATCACGATAACTAAATTTCAAGTTCTTATTTGTTAATTTTTTTATTTTTAAAGCAGGAGTAATAACTAACACTTCTTTTACTACATTTGCCATATCACTATTATAAGCACCCGCATTCATAAAAATAGAACCACCAACACTACCAGGAATACCGGTCGCAAATTCTAACCCTTTATAACCTAAACGAGACAATTTCATAGCTAGTTTTACTAAACTATAACCCGCTCCTACTCTCATTTTATTATTATTAATAACTAATTCATTTAATTCATCTAATTTTATAATAACATCGTCATATAATTTGTCGCTAAATATAACATTAGAACCATTCCCTAATACTTTGTAATCTAATTCATATTGATTAATTAATTTTAATAATTCTATTAATTTATCTTTACTTTTAGGATAAATAATAACTCTCGCAACACCACCAACTCTATAAGTGGTATAATCTTTTAATAGTTTATTTTCTAATATATTCCCTATTTCTTTATCATTAACTTCTTGTATAAACTTATTCATGATATCACCTTTTATCTACAAGTTCTTTTAACACCTTATAAATTCTTGATGCACTATCTTTAATACCCATTTTCTTAGAAGCAGTAACCATCTTTTTATATTGTTTTTCATCAAATAATATGTCATCAATCATTTTTAATAATTTCTTTTCTTCCAATTCATCTTCTAATATTACTAAAGAAGCTCCTTTTTCTTTTAAATCCAAAGCATTTTTTACTTGATGATTATTTGGAACATATGGACTTGGGATTAATATAGAAGGAATCCCTGAAGCTAATATTTCTCCTAACATAGAAGCTCCTGCTCTAGATATTATTAAGTCTACATTTTTTAAAAATCCTCCCATATTATCTAAATAAGAAATCATTTTTACATTATTAGGTAATTGTGCTTTTTTATTTAACTCTTCAAAATGATCTTTACCAGTAACAAATAAACACTCATATTTTTTATCATTAAATAATGGTAACATTTTTATTATTTTCTCATTTACTCTAGCAGCTCCTAGTGATCCCATCACAATTAGTATTAATTTTTTATCATCATGAAAACCATAAAGCTTTTTGTCAATCTTTTTCTTTTTTAAAATCATTTCACTACTTGGATTACCTGTAAAAACTGTTTTTTCCTTAGTAAAATATTTATCTGAACTTTCAAAACTTAATCCTATTTTATTTGCGTATCTATTTAAAAACTTATTCGCAAGACCCGGAATACTATTCTGTTCATGAATAAAAGTAGGTATTCCTAATTTATGCGCAGTATAAATAACAGGACCAGTTACATAACCTCCTACTCCAACCACTACATCTGGTTTAAAGTCTTTCATAATTCTTTTGGCTTTCTTTAAAGCTTTAAAAAAATAATATACTGTTTTAAAATTTCCTAATGTTAATTTCCTTTTAAAACCAGTTATCTTTAAACTAGTAAAATTAATATCATAACTAGGTACAATATCTTTTTCCATACGATTATGAGTACCAATATATAAAATGTCACTATCAGGTTCCATTTCTTTTATTTTGTTTATAATCGCAATAGCTGGATAGATATGTCCCCCTGTACCTCCAGCACTTACAATAACTCTCATATTATCACCTCATTATATTAATTATATCACAAAATACATTACTTTTGATACCTACTTATATTTAAAAGTATACCTACACTTGTCATACTAATTAATAAACTAGAACCACCATAACTTAAAAAAGGAAGTGTAATACCTGTTACCGGTACTAATCCTATTACTACCATTAAATTTAATACAGCCTGAAAAATAATTCCAAATGTAATCCCAAAAGCTAAATATTTACTAAATAAATCTTTAGCTTTTAAAGATATCATAATACCTCTTATTAAAATAGTTATAAATAAAGTACCTATTATTAACACTCCTAAAAAACCAAACTCTTCACTTATTATTGAAAAAATAAAATCAGTTTGTGGTTCTGGCAGGTAGAAATGCTTTTGTCTACTATTACCAAATCCAAATCCTAATAATCCCCCTGGACCTATCGCATACAAAGATTGTATTATTTGAAAACCACTTCCTAGAGGATCTTTCCAGGGATTAATAAAAGAAAATATTCTTTGTAATCGATAAGGAGCGGAAATAATAAGTCCAACTATTCCTAATATTCCTAATATTCCTAAAGAAATAAAAAAGTTAATCGCGACTCCTGATACAAAAAGAAGTGATATTAAGGATACAACCATAACCATACCAGTTCCAAAATCCGGTTGTAACATTATTAGTCCAAAAGCAAACAAAGCTATTAATAAAATAGGTAAAACTCCTTTTATTATTTTCTTTAGATCTCTATCATTTTTAGATAAATATCTAGAAAAGAAAATAATTAACCCAAGTTTTGCAAATTCACTAGGCTGAACACCAAAAGAACCGATCCCAAACCAGCTTCTAGAGCCGTTTCTAATTGTTCCTATACCTGGGATTAACACCAACACCAACAATAAAAAACAAACACCTAATATAATGTTTGCTTTGTCTAAATAGTATTTATATGGTACTTTACTTAATATAATCATTACTATAGTTCCTATTATAAAAAATATAATCTGGGCTTTTACATATTTTAAACTATCTCCATATTTATAAAGAGCCCAAATATGACTAGATGAATAAATCATTATTATTCCAAAAATTACTAAAGTTATTACGGCGATTAGAAGAATTAAATCAAATTTATTCTTTTTCATAATATCACCTTTTTATTTTTATATCCAAACTCCAAATGCAATAGAAGCCATAGCTAAGATAAAGCCTGCTATCCAAAACATTTTTACAATATCTTTTTCTTCCCAACCCATTTTCTCAAAGGAGTGATGAAGCGGGGCCATTGGAAACACTCTTTTTCCCCTTGTCCTTATTGAAATAATTTGAATAACACTTGATAATGCTTCTATCACAAATACTCCGCCTACAATAGCTAATGTTACTTCATGACTAGTAAGAATTGCGATTGATGCAAGTGTTCCACCTAATGCTAAAGATCCTGTGTCGCCCATAAATATCTTAGCGGGATGAGCATTATATATTAAAAAGCCAAGTAATGCGCCTACAATTATAAAACAAAATAATGCAATATCTTGGTTACCTTCAAGCCATCCCGCTCCCCAAGATATAAGTCCAAATGCTCCAAAAGCCATTGCGGCAAGACCACCCGCAAGTCCATCCAAACCATCTGTTATATTAACTGCATTTGATGTTCCTATTAACATAAATAAAATGAATAATCCATACACCCAACCCATATTAATTTTTATACCTAAAGTATAAATCCAAAGAATTGGTTCTCCTCCACCGGACATAAATATATAAAAGAAAACAATAGCGATTACAAGTTGCATAATTAGTTTTTGCATTCTACTAAGTCCAGCGTTATTTTTTCTTTTTATTTTGAGATAATCATCAATAAATCCTATTAAAGCATATGCAAAAAATACAAAAATAACAATAATTAAATTTTCACTTAGTTCTATCATTCCATAAAAAATAAGTAAAAATATCCCAATGATAGATCCAAAAATAAATATTAATCCTCCCATAGTAGGAGTCCCTTTTTTCTTTTTATGTTGTTTTACAAATTCACTAATTCTTTGATCAGCCTTCATTTTTTTTAAATATGGTACTAAAAACAAACCCAATATTGCTGCGATAATAAATCCAACCATCATCGCAAATACTGTCTTATTTAAAACTAACATGTAATCACCTCATCATTTGTTCTAACAAAAATTATACTATATAAAACAATATTTTAAAAGGATTAACTAGTACTTTTGTAAAGCAAATGTAAGTTAATTCCCTACCAACAATCTAATTTTTGACCCTTCTGTTAACCTATTACCCGCTTCTGGTGATTGATTAATCACTTTATCACCGCTACCAGAAAATTCTACTTGGAAATGATTCAATAATTCCATAGCATCTTTTACTTTTAATCCTACTACATCAGGAACATCATAATACTTTTTATCAAACCATTGATATTCTTTTTCCATTCCACCTTCTCGTTTTTCAATACCCAAAACGCTCATACTATCACTTATTATATTTTTCGCAATAGGAGCCGCAATTACTCCACCATATTGAACTACTCCTTTAGGATTATCAATTGCGACATACACAACTACTTTAGGATCATCAGCTGGAGCAAACCCCATAAAAGATAATATATAATTACCTACCATATATCTACCATCTTTTAATTTTTGTGCAGTACCAGTTTTACCTCCCACTCGATATCCTTCAATATAAGCATTTCTTCCTGTACCATTACTTACTACTGACTCTAATGCATATCTAACAGTAGCACTTGTTTGTTCAGTTATAACTTGTCTTTTTAAATAGGGTTTGTTTTCTTTTATAATAGTATTAGTTTCTGGTTCTAATAAGGCCTTAACAATATAAGGTTGATATAAATTACCCCCATTAATAGCGGCACTTACAGCTGTTATTTGTTGAATAGGAGTAACTGATACCCCTTGTCCAAAAGAAGTTGTAGCTAGTTCCAAAGGACCAACTCTTTCTAAATCAAATATTATTCCATTACCCTCACCATTTAAATCTATTCCTGTTTTTATACCAAAACCAAATAAATCTATATATTTAAATAATTTTTCTTTACCTAATCTTTCACCAAGTTCCATAAAACCTGGATTACAAGAATTTTCTACTACTTCTAAGAAGGTTTGCTTGCCATGCCCTCCTGCTTTCCAACATCTAATTCTACTACCTGCAACTATTCTATATCCTGAATCATAAAAAGTATCTTTTTCTAAATCAACCACTTTTTCATTTAAAGAAGCAGATAAAGTTACCACTTTAAAAGTAGACCCGGGTTCATATGTAGCCCATATAGGTAAATTCCTATTAATTACTTCCTCACTATAATTTTGATAATTATTAGGATCAAAATCAGGTTTAGCACTCATACCTAATATTTCTCCATTATTAGGGTTCATTACAATTGCTAAAGTACTATCAGGATTATATTTATTTACTACATTATTTAATTCTCTCTCAACCGATTTTTGGATATCATTGTTAACTGTAAGCATAATATTTACTCCATTTTGAGGTTGTTCGTATACTTCTGATAACTTTAATTTATTACCTTTCGCATCAGAAAAATATTTAATCGCACCATAATCTCCTGTTAAATAGTTATCATATTGTAACTCTAAACCACTTAACCCTTGATTATCAATTCCAACATAACCTAATACATGAGATAAATAATTACCATAACTATAATATCTTTTAGATTCTTTTACTAAATATACTCCCTCATATTCTAATTCACTTATTTTATCTGCTATTTCAAAATCTAATCTTCTTCCTTCCGGATGCACTCTTTCAATAGATACCTTTTTATTTACATGTTTATACATTTCATCATACGAAACATTTAATATCGAAGCTAAATTTTTAGCTACCTCTTCTTTGTTTTCAATCTGATTAGGAATTAAAATAAGACCTATAGTAGTTAAATTTTCTGCTAATACTTCACCATTGCGATCAAAAATAATGCCACGATCTGCCTCTATTGGTAAATTCCTACTCCATAAATTATTAGCTAATGTGTTTAATTTATTATAATCAATTACTTGTATATAAAATACTTTACATATTATTAATAAAAATAAAAAACATAGAACTACTAGTAATGTTTTTATTCTTCTATGTTTAAATTTATAAAACATATAATCACCATTTAATTATATGCAGTAAATATTAATTAATTATTTTAAAATCCAAGCATTAGGAATATAACGTTCTCCTTTATAACTATTACCTGCAGGATTGCTATGCAGTTCCCCTTCAATAACTAATGATGATGAACCTCCACCATCTAAATTAGCAGCATTGTGAGCTTTATATCTAAGAAATATTTTTTGCATTTCTTTCATATTAGCACCCAAACTATAACCAACATTTCGTCCATCAATAACTAAGAATAAAACTATGCCGTCTTTTCTTTGTCCTATAGCGGTACGAGGAGCAATTCCCCAACCACCATCACCTTTTATTTCAGAAGCTTGCCCATTAACTATTAAAAATGGACCAAATTCAACAGCATCTCGAAATGTCTTTATTACTTTACTACTCTTATCTTTTGATAATACTAAAACATTGTCATAATTGAAACCTATTAAGCCACCAATTCTATTTGTACTCTTCCCAGCTGATAAAACTTTACTATTTTGAATAACTAAACCTGTTGGCTTCATTACACCATCAGGATAATAAAATCCACTAGCATTCATTCCTACTAATGCCTTTGTTTTTTCAATAACATTAGATAGTAAATCTCCTTTACTAGCCCGAAATGAATAAAGTGATACCTTAGAAGCATCATAAATAGCCACTAAAAAACCTTTATATCCTTTCCCTTCGATATCAATAACCTTATATAAATCATTTTTATTATCTTTTTTCAAGATTTGTTCTTCATATATTGACTCATATCTATCTGTCTCAGGAACACTTTTAAAAATAATATCATCAACTTTTGTGGGCTCATTTATTTCTAATACGTAGTTATTATTTAAAACTTCCATTATTGTATCTTCACTATAAATAGCTCTTGCTAAAAATTTATGTTCCATTGTTGTCATGGACGTAGTAACTAAAAGATTTTTAAAATAACTAATTGGACCATAAAATAAAAACAAAGTTAAAATAGCTAAGAAATCTAAAATAACAAAAGTTATTAATAATTTCTTGCTTTTCTTTTTTTCAGGCCTTTTTTCCTTTGTTTTTATATTATCATAATCAAACTCATTATAAATATTATTATCATTCATTAAAAATCACCTACTTATAATATATGGATCATCTATATTACCTGTACCCTCAATAATCTTTAAACTACTATCTAAATATAAAGCGGGTCTTATTTTATTACTTTTAGTTGTTATATCCGCCAATAATTCATCATTAATAGTTAGTTTATATATCGTTTCATTTATTTCATCAGTTCCTGTTATCATAAAAGTATCATATATATCGTTAGTAAATAATTCTCCAATATGAACCAAACCAACTTTAGCTTCTATTTTTTCTTTAAAAATATTTTTATAATCAAAAACATTTTCATAATTATAGTTACCAATATACCAGTATCCTTCTTTTAAATAATCACTATCTTCAAAAGAATCAATAAAATCATTATTCAAATAATATCCAATATTATCTTTGTCTTCTGTTGAAAATATATTAGACGCTGTTGAATATGGTAATTCTATATATTCACCCTTATCTTTAATATAATCATTCATTACAACCTTTATTTTATCTTCTTCTTTTGCAATAACTCGCCATTTATAATCTTCAAATTCAATATAAGTTCCCACACTAACTTCAACAAGTTCCTCTACATTTACTTCTTCTATAATAAACGGACTTTCTAAAGAACCATTTCCTGCCTTTAAATTAATATCACCATTTATCGTTATAACTGGTCTAATACCATAACTATAATAGTTATTATCAATGTTTACTATATTACTTAAGCCACCATCTGTTGTTACATGCCAAGCTTTATTAGTACTATCAGTATTTATTAACCACCATTTTTTTTCTATATTTAGATAACTTTCTTTCCCCCCAGCTAATAAATAATCATGTACTGATAATAACATAATATTATCATTATAATAATCTTCACATGTAATATTATCAATATCATCAAATTGATCAATACAATTGTCCATATTAATTAAAGATTTAGAATCTAATATTTCATTAAATATTCCTGTATATTCTTCATTGGTACTATTTAACCACTTTCTTATATAAGAACTTTGATAATTACTATTTACTCCCCACACCATTGATGAAACGCTATTATCCGCTATTAACTTAATGTTTTTGTTGAAATCAACACTAACAATTCTCCATATAATACCATTATAATAAAGATAATTATTAGTAACTTTTCCCATAAAAATATATTTGTTATCAATTCTTAATAAGCCTTCTTTTGTTATATCAAAAGTTTCATAACTTATTAATTTATCATATAAAACTTTTTTTTCTTCAACTGTTTTTTTGTTATTATGTTCTAATAAATAGTAATGAAAAAATCGATAACCATATATAAGAGTTAATGCTCCTAAAAAAATAATACTTATTAAAACAAAAATGTTCCCTTTTTTTACTCTCATAATCAATACCTACTTCATTAATTTTAATATATTATTTTATGCTCCAAAATCATTTTGATAGCTTATTAAATTAACATTATCTATACCTTCAACAGTATATAATGCCTCAATAATATTTTCTTTACCTTCTTTTATATCAATATCAAAAGTAAGTTCTATCTTATCATTAGAAATAGATTTACTTCTTAATTTATGTTTTGGTAACTTTCTTAATTTATCTAGTACTATTTCGTTATAATTTATATTATATCTTATCACTAATAAATATTGAGAACTTGCTTTAAAACCAAATAAATAACTTAAAAAGAATAAAAATCCTAATGCTAAAGAAGCAATAATAGAAATTAAATATAAACCAGCACCACTCATAATCCCGGCAGTTATTCCCCAAAACATAAATCCAGTATCGATAGGATCTTTCACAGCGGTTCTATATCTTACAATTGATAAAGCACCAACCATTCCTAAAGATAATGCCAAATTAGAATTAATTGTTTTTATTACTAGTGTTGTAACCATTGTGATTAATAAAATACAAAGCGCAAAAGATTTTGAAAAAACAACTCCTGAATATGTTTTACGATAAACATAAACAATGAAAATCGCTGTTAAACATGCTACTAATAATGAAATTAATAATGAATCTAGACTTATTGTCCCTGTAAATTCTTCTACCACACTCTTTTTAATTAAATCAAAAAAACTCATAATACTCACTCCTTCTTATTTTACACTTCTACATGTTGCATATTTTGATATAGCTTGTCTTATCATTGGTATAGTAGCTAATATCTTCGCAATATGCAAAGGAAGTATATCGTTAAATTTTATTTCTAATACAACATCATTATTTTCAATAACTGGTAATGACGAAATATCTTTATCAAATAAATTATAATTATAAACGCCTGATTTAATATCTTCATCAAATGTTACTCTTACATCAGACACAATATAAGTATAAGCCAAACGATAATAATCTACAATAATTGATGGCATTAAATTGTTTAATTTTTTATCTATTATAAACTTTGTTAAAAGATTATCAGTATTCAAAGGAATATCATCTATTTCACTATTAATAATCTTTAAAGCTATATCCTTTGAAATAGTTTGATGCTTCTTATAAGTTAAATTATTATTTTTATATTTACATTCTAGTTTAATAAAAGAAGTATCATTATTATAATATCTAATTCGATATTTTTTTCTTTCCTTTACTCCGCTTAATTTATCAAAATAAGCAGTAGAATCTATATCATCAAAATATAAACTTCTTATTAAATAAGTATTATCTTTATATTTAGAATTTTTATCAATTTCCATAATTAATTTTAATTTATGTTTTAAAATTGATGCTAACTCTTTTGAGATAAGATATTTTAATTCATGCCTATATCTCATTTTATATCACCAAAATATTTTTTATATTCACTACTACTAAGATCAAAGAAACTTTTTGTTTGCGATAGTAAATATCCTTTCCTTTTTTTAATATAATTTTTTAACTCTGTTATTTCATATTGCCATCCCTTAAGTGTTAACCCCCAACGTTCTTGATTACGGGACATTTCTGGTAATAAATAATTATATATTTTATCTATTTCTTTTAGCACCCTTTTTTCATCCCAAACATTAGTTAAATTATATTTTAATCTTTCTAAATAACTTGTTTTAAACTCACTATTTTTCATTAAACTACGCATTAATGAAGTATCAATTCTAAATTTAGCCATCCCTCCAGAATCTACAGTAAATAAATAATAATTCTTACTATAATTATAAAAAGCATAATCTAAATCATAAAGAATCATACGCCATCTGCCGTCTTCAATATCAGGATGAGAAAAAAACCTCATATTTAATATATCATTATTAGTTGTGAAAGTTTCAGCTATCCAAAAATCAATATAACTTGTAATATTTAATTTCTTTTTTATAGTTTCATATTTTTGTTTATCAGAAAGGTTATTATTACGCGCATAACTTATCATGCTGTTATAATCTCTTATTGAACCAGCAGTTATATCACCATCTCCTCTTACTACATTAACCTTACTATTATCAACATTATAATGAGAAGATATAAAATGATCATCAACTTTCTCTCTTATATCATAAACCCCCCAATATTTACCATTTATATAAAGAATTACTAGTTTATAGGCTTGTACATCAACTTCCGTTTTACCATCAACAATCGATGTTCCAAGAATATCACGAATATAAGCTCTTTCAGAATCAGTAGAACCTGATCTTAGTACTAAGGAGTTAAATACTGAAAAATCACGATTTTCAAAAACTTGATAATTTAACTTAGATGCCCCATATTTTCCTCTAAACTTTAAAGCAAAACTTTTTTTTGCCTTACTTCTAGCATTTCCTCCAAATAATTTAATACCACAAGGAACCGAAAAAGTCTTACCATTTTCATAAAGTTCAGCATAAGCCTGATATTCTAAATCTACTGTCCAAACCTTTCTTTGTAAATTACTAAATTGATTGGGATTAAGAGAAACCGACATGACAGGGAGTTTGTGATCTTCATTAATTATATAACTATTTGTCACAACACTACTTTCTTTCTTAAAAGAATCAATACTCATGCTTTTCACAACAGTAGTCTTATTAAGAAAAATAGGACCAGAATATACTTTTGATGATTTTGTTGGAGTACTCCCATCCAAAGTATAATATGTTGTCCCATATGTTTTTAATTCAAATTTTACATTATCGACATTGTTGTAAACTCCGGGTAAAATAATAGGTTCAGGAGCTTTTGTAATATCACGATAACCAGTATTATTATCTTTTCCTGGTGTTGGGTTACTAATATAGAAAAAGCCAGGGGAGGCCCCTCTTCCCATACTATTATTTAAAGGCACATTACCAATAAAAAGGGAATCTATAATTTCATTATTACGATATAAATATAATGGCTCACTAGATCCTAATTTAAAATTAGCATGTTTATAACTATTATTACTTAATCTTACATCTCCAGAAGCCATCACTATATAATAATCTCTTGGTTTTAAAATAACATCAGGAAGTTCCCACATATGCTTTCCTTCTTCTGTAGTCAAATAGTAATCTTTTAAATTAATATTATCTTTAGAATTATTTTTTAACTCAATCCAATCATAATATTCATTGCCATTTTGCGCTAAATAACTATTATTTTTATTCATTACTTCATTAATTATTATATCATCTATATTTTTATATTTTTCTTCCGCAAATCTATTAATACCGTCTTCATCATTAGGATAACCCGGACTATATATAGCCGTTTCAATATATTCTTTATTCTTATATATCATGGCATAACCATTTGTTAAATCTTTATACTCAACTTTATTAATTATTTTCCCCTTATAACCTAAAACAACATTACCTTCTTTATTTTCTAAACCAAATGATGCATGAATTTCCTTATCATATTCATCCCTTCCTGAAGTATAGACAACTATTACTTCTTTAGGATTCAAAAAAATATCAGGGAATTTCCATGCAAATGGAGCTTTCATACTTTTTCCTAAAGTATAATTACTTAAATCAATTTTTTTATCACTATTATTTAAAATTTCAATATAACCAGTATATTCTCCATAACTATCTTTAAAAGACCCCTTATTATTTGGTAAAATTTCATTAATTATTACATTATCAGATAAATTCAGTAATGATTCTTGATATTTTTGATAAGCTTCTTCTGTATTTTCAAACCCAGGAGTTATCTTTTTTGAGATAAACCATTTGCCTTTTAAATCTCTCATTAATGATTGATTTTTCTTAATTTTTACAGTATCTAAAGCATCTATTACCTTTCCATTAGCATTTCTTAAAACTAAACTTTCACCACCACTACTATTTAATTTAAAATTAGCATACAATCCTTCTTTGTTTTTCCCCGCAAGAAAAACCACTAAATATTCTTTAGGTTTAATTCTATATTCAGGAAAAACCCATTTAACTTCATTAGCTAAATCAGAAAGACCATAATTATATAAATTTATCTCTTTTGACGTACCATTAT
>JBBAEV010000018.1:0-18112 GCA_041655735.1 Bacilli bacterium
GAAATTAAGGTTGCATATGATCCTGAAAATGTTAAAGAAGAAATAATTTGGTCTTCTAGTAATGAAGAAATTGCTAGCGTTAGTAATGGAATAATTACTGCAAAATCAATTGGTAACGTGACAATTACTGCAACAACTACAAGTGGAATTAAAAATCAAGTAAATATTGAAGTATACCAAAAGGTTGAAAGTTTGATGTTAGATAAATCAAATGTTGAATTATATGTTGGTGATACATCTCAAGTTACTGTAACAATTACACCAGAAGAAGCGACATATAAAGAAATAACTTGGACAAGTTCAAATAATAGTATTGTAAGCGTTGAAAATGGTTTGATAACTGCAAAAGATACTGGTGAAGCAATAATTACCGCAACTACTAAAGATGGAGTTTCTCAAAAGTGCAATGTTATTGTAAAAGAAAAACCAATTGAATTTAGCGGTTCTGGTGATAAAATAATTTCAAATGTTAATATACCAAGAGGTGAGTATATTGCTAGAATTACAGTTAATTCAACAAGACATTATGCTATAAAATTTTATTATGGAAGTAGTGACTATGATTATGAACTATTGGTCAATAATAGTGGTAAGGCATACGCAGGTACAACCTTTTTAAAGGGTGGAAGTATAGATGCTGTTAATAATGGAATGTTTGAAATAAATGCTCAAGGTCCATGGACAATCAAAGTGGAAAAATTAACTGGTACTGCAACTTTCCCTATTACTGGAAATGGTGATATGGTGACAGGACTTTTTGAAGGTAGTGGTTCTAGGGAGGTATTTAATATTACATATAATTCAACAAGACATCATGCAGTTAAAATATATAAATACAATGGATCAGAATATGATTATGAATTATTAGTTAACGATAGTGGTAAGGCTTATAATGGACAAGTAATGGTTCCAACAGAGAAAGGTGCAAAATATTTCTTTGTTGTTGAGGGTGAGGGCGATTGGACAATTAGTAAAGATTAAATTAAAGCAGTTAAAAACTGCTTTTTTGCATACGTTTTTAAATACGCTTTGTAAGTATTTTAGATGAATTAAAAGTTGTAGATTTTGCAAAATCTTTGTAATTTCGGCAAAAAAAATGTAGAAATTGCAGAAAAATTGCAGATTCTACACCATGTGGCAGTGGTAAAAAATACAAACAATGTTGTGGTAAATAATAAGAACTGATTGTTTTCCTTTTTATTGACAGAATATTTTTTTAAGAGTATTATACAGATAAAAAAAGGAGAAGATGTGCATTTATGGGTATGATTATTTAGAGGAAAGACAATTATTAGAAGAGGAAAGACAACGACTTAAAAAAATGAAGCAAAAAAGTATGCTTGTATTGTTGCCTCTTTATGGTATTGCGATATATTATATTCGGAATCTTCGAAGCTTGAAGAAGAAAAAATAGATTTTGTTTTTGAATTAAGTAAAATGATAATGTTTAATTATTTTGTAAAGACAACTGAAACGGTTTATCCTGAAGATGTTAGGGAAGTTTTACATGAAATGGCAGGATTTAAAGCGTTTATATTCCAGGGGTTACTCATTCTATAGAAATAGATGCTTCTGAAAATGAGGTTAAATTATTATGTCGAGATGTAAAAACCAGAAGTTTTGGGGACACATACATAGAAATTGATAAATTAATAAGCAAAGATAATAATGAAAAAAAATTAGAAGCCTCAACCAAAAGAATTGATGAATTGTTAGAAACTAAAGGTATAGCATATTTCAGAAAATAAAAAAAAGAAATAAAAATGTAAAAGACTCTAGAAAATTCTAGAGTTTTTATGTTCATTTTAAAACAAAAATGGTATACTTAGATAAATTAGGATAGGTGATTTATGTGGGAAAGCATGAAATAAAAGATAGTTTATTAAAATTAAACAATAATATAAAAGAACTATGGAGGTCTCTTTGACGTTGATAATAAAGAAACAAAAATAAAAGAATTACAAGTTATAATGAATAATGTAAATTTTTGGAATAACAAATCTAAAGCTGAAGAGGTTATTAAAGAATTTACTGAATTAAAAGATATAGTAGATAAGTTAAATGAATATAAGGAAAAAGCAGAAAATAACTTAGAAATAATAGAAGATGTAGATGATCAAGAGTTATTAGATTTAGTGGAAATTGAAATAAAAGAATTAGAAAAAAAAATATTAAAGTTTTCTACTATAATGTTTTTTAGTGGCCCTTATGATAAAAATAATGCAATATTAGAAATACATCCGGGAGCGGGAGGAACAGAATCTTGTGATTGGGGCTTAATGCTTTATCGAATGTATAGTCGTTGGTGTGAAAAAAAAGGTTATAAAGTAGAAATAATAGATTATAGCGAAGGTGAAGAAGCAGGTATAAAAAGTGTAACGATTTTAATAAAAGGCATTAATGTATATGGTTACTTAAAAGGGGAAAAGGGAATTCATCGTTTAGTTAGGATATCTCCCTTTGATGCGAACAAAAGAAGACATACATCATTTGCTTCTGTTAATATTACTCCTGAATTTGATGATAGTATAGATATAGAAATAAAAGAAAATGATTTAAAAATAGATGTATATCGAAGTAGTGGGGCTGGAGGACAAAGTGTTAATACTACTGATTCAGCTGTTAGGATAACACATTTACCTACAAAGATAGTGGTAATATGTCAAAATGAAAGAAGTCAAATAAAGAATAAAGAATTAGCTTTAAAGGTATTAAAAAGTAAATTATATAAATTAGAATTAGAAAAGAAAGAAATTGAATTAAAAAAGATAAAAGGAGAAATAAAAGATATCGATTTTGGATCACAAATAAGATCATATATCTTACATCCTTATAAGTTAATAAAAGATCATCGTACAAACCATGAAGAAACGAATGTTGAGAAAGTATTAGATGGTGATATAGATAGTTTAATAGATGCCTATTTAAAGAAAGGTGATAGAAAATGAGTATATTTAAAAGAAAAGAAAAAGATTCTGGCATATTAAATATAATTAACACTAAAAATAGAATAGGCCGTTATACTCAAACATTAATTGGCATATTTTTTGTAGCTTTATCGTTTAACTTATTTATGTTGCCAAATAATATTGTTTGTGGTGGTGTAAGCGGATTATCTATTATTGGACATGATATGTTTGATATAGAACCGGCTACTTTCATATTTATTGCTTCTATAATATTATTATTATCAAGCTTGGTTTTTTTAGGAAAAAAGAATACCGCTAGGACATTAGTAGGATCTTTGCTTTTCCCACTATTTGTAAAAATAACGGTACCATTAGTGGATTTAATTAATTTAAAAGATATTGATTTATTATTAGTTAGTATATTTGGTGGTGTTATGAGTGGTTTTGGGGCTGGTCTTATATTTAAATCTGGATTTACTACTGGGGGGACTGACATATTAAATCAAATAGTTTCAAAATATTTCAAAGTATCAATAGGAAAAGCAATGCTTATAAATGATGGATTGATTGTTTTAATAGGTGGATTTGTCTTTGGCGCTCAAATGGTTTTATATGCTATTATAGTTTTATATATTATTAGTATTATGACTGACAAAGTAATATTAGGAATATCACAAAGTAAGGCTTTTTATATAGTTACTTCTAAAGAAAAAGAAGTAAGAGCATTTATCTTAGAAAACCTAAGTCATGGTATGACAGTATTGGATGCTCATGGAGGATATTCAGGAGATAAACAGAAAGTATTAATGTGTGTTATTCCCACTAAAGAATATTTTAAATTTAAAGAAGGTGTAAGTATTATTGATAATGAAGCTTTTTTTGTGGTAACTGATGCATATGAGGTTGTTGGTGGTGCCTTTAAAAAAACACCATAATATTCCAGATTAAATAAAGAAAGTAAATGATATAATTAATTAAGGTGGTGTAGTATGGATTTAATCATGATAAGAGAAGTAGATAAACAATATAAAAATGGTGTTTTAGCTATTTCTGATTTAAGCTTAAACGTAAAAAAAGGAGATTTTGTTTTTATTATTGGTGCTAGTGGTAGTGGTAAATCTACTTTAATAAAAATGCTTTATCGTGAGGAAAAACCAACTAAAGGTAAGATTTTAATTGGTGGAATTAATGTCGCAAAATTAAAAAATAAAAGAGTATATGTTTTAAGAAGAAAGATAGGAGTAGTTTTTCAAGACTTTAGATTATTACCAAAGAAAACAGTATATGAAAATGTTGCTTTTGCTTTAGAAATATTTGGAGAAAAGAAACAGGAGATAAGAAAGAGGGTAATAAATAGTTTAAATTTAGTTGGTTTGAAAAGTAAAGCTAAATATTATCCAAATAATTTGTCAGGGGGCGAACAACAACGTGTAGCTATTGCTAGAGCTATTGTAAATAGTCCAAAACTCGTAATTTGTGATGAACCAACGGGTAATCTAGATCCGGATACAAGCATGGAAATAATGAAAGTATTGGAAGAAATTAATAAACAAGGAACTACTATTATGGTAGTAACTCATGATAAAGAAATAGTAAATAAAATGAAACGTCGCGTCATTTTATTAGAAGAAGGTAGAGTAAAAAAAGATTATAAGAAAGGAACTTATGATGATGAAGTTGTTTAGAATGTTAGGTAGAAATTTTCGCGACGCTTTAAAAAGTGTAATAAGAAATTTTAGTTTATCATTAGCTTCTATCTCTTGTATTACTATAACTTTAGTAGTAGTGGCTTTATCAATTATATTGTCTTATAATGTAAATAATTTTTCTAATATAATAAAGAAAGACGTAACAATAGTTGTATTTATAGAAAATGATGCCACAGATCAACAAATAGCAGGTCTTGAAAATACTATAAAAAATGACAAAAATGTCGATAGTTATAAATTTTATTCAAAATCAGAAGTGGCGGAAGAAATAATGCAGCATTCAGATATTTATAAAACGATTATGGAAGAATGGAACGATAAAACCAATCCTTTATATGATGAGTTTTGGGTTAAAGTAAAAGATATAGAAATTATTGACCAAACAGCTCAAAAAATAAAAGACATAAAAATAGTCAAAACTGTAGAATATGGTGAAACAATCATTAATAAATTACTTAGTACTTTTAAGGTCATTCAAAATATATCTTATATATTGGTAATATCATTATTAATAGTAACTGCTTTTTTAATCTCAAACACTATAAAATTAACTATTCATGCAAGACGTAAAGAAATATCAATTATGCGGTTAGTGGGAGCTTCTAACATGACCATAAGGTTACCATTTGTTATTGAAGGTTTGTTTTTAGGAATATTAGGGTCAATTATACCAATTATTATTACTATTTACGGCTATTATGTTGTATATAATTATTATGGAGGGCAATTATTTTCACCTTTAATAAGACTAATAAGTCCTGAACCATTTGTGTATATTATAGCTTTAATTTTACTAGGAATAGGAGTAATAGTTGGTATGGGTGGTAGTTATAAAGCAGTAAGGAGGCATTTAAAAGTATGAGTAAATATATAAAAATTATATTTTTATCTTGTTTTGTCTTAGCTAATGTTTTCTTTACTTATCCTACAGCAACAAAAGCTAAAACTTTAAAAGATATTTACAACGAATTAAATGAATTACAAGAAGATATAAATGCTACAGCAGCAGAAAAACAGTTAACTCAAAGTGAGATAAATAATGCTAATAATGAGGTAAAAAAAGTTGCTGAAGAAATAACTAAAGTTGGCGAAGATATTATAAAGGCTCAAGATGAAATAAAAAAATTAAATAAAGATATTGAGGAAAAACAAAAGGAAACAAAAGAAATAATTAAACAGTTTCAAATATCACAAGGAGAATCAGAGCATTTAGAATATATTTTTGGAGCCAAAGATATAACTGATTTTATTCATCGTAATGCTGTGGTTGAAAGATTAACAACGTATAATAAAGAATTAGTTGAACAAATGAACAGTTGGATTGAAGAACAAAAACAATTACAAATAGACCTTGCTAATAAGGAAGAGAGCTTAGCAAAAAAACAAAAAGAATTAAGAGAATTACTTGCAAAATTAGGTAAAAAACAAGAGGCTCTTGAAGAGCAATATCTTTCAATTGCTGAAGAAATAAAATCAACTAATGATATGATAAAATTATATGAATCATTGGGAACGTGTGGTCTTGATGATGATATAAATGTTTGTGCTAGGAATATTATTCCACCCGATACAGCTTTTTGGCGTCCTTTAGATCGTGGTTATGTTACTAGTGAATGGGGTTGGCGTATTCATCCCACTAAAAACACAAAGAGTTTTCACTCAGGGATAGATTTAGGTAATGGTGGTAATACAGGAGCTCCTGTATATGCTTCAGCTAACGGTAAAGTAAGTCATATTATATATAGGTCTAGTTGTGGTGGAAATATGGTATTTATTAATCACAATATAAAGGGTAAATCTTATACAACAGCTTATTTACATCTTCATGCCATTAATGTTAAATTAAAAGAAAATGTAACTAAGAATACAGTAATAGGAACAGTAGGAGGAGGAGAATCTTATGATAAATGTACTACTGGTCCTCATCTTCATTTTTCTGTTATGCAGGGGATTACGGCATCCTTATCTGGATCTGATAATCCTAGAGGTTATATAAATTTACCAGCAGGAAAATACAATTATTTTTATAATCGTACTACAAGATATTAGTATTCCTTTATGGAATACTTTTTTTATGATATACTGATAATGAAAAAAAAATTAAGGTAGGGATTAATATGAAAAAAAAAGGATTTACTTTAATAGAATTATTAGCAGTTATTATAGTTATTGGAATTATAGCTATTATTGCTATTCCAGCGATATCGAAATTAATAAATAAAAGTGAACGTAATACTCTAAAAATTCAAGAAAATCTTTTTTTAGAAACAGGAGTAAATTATTTTTTAGATAATATCGGTAGTAATCAATTAACTCTTAACCAATATGAGGTTCAAAGTGTAAGTTTAGGAACTCTTGTTGATTTAGGGTATATAAAGCCAATAAAAGATCCTAATACAGGATTATCATGTAATGTTAATTCAAGAGTAGAGGCAGTTTATGCTGGTAACAGAAAATACGAATATGCCGTTTATTTTTCTTGCGGAGATTATGAAACAGTAAAAAATGGATCTCATTTTAAAATGGTTGATTTTAGATTTTTAAAAGGAGTCAAAGATTACATTAGCGATAATCCTGGGGTCCTTCCTAGTGGGATAGGAAATAAAACAACAATTACATATAATACGTTAAAAACAGGAGAATATATTTCAAATATTAATGATGTATCTAGTGATGAAGAATGCTCTACAAAAAGTAAAGTAGTCATTAAAAAGACAGGCAATAATACTTATGAATATTTATCAGGATTAATATGTACTAGTTATCTTCGTATTGAAGCATGGGATTTATTAGAAGGAAAAGGGTATTTTAAGAGTGATAGTAATGGGGATGGATTAGGAGATGGTTGGGAATCTGATTGGGGTGGAGAAAATTTTGAAATAAATACTATTGATGGAGTTCAAAGTTTTGATGCTACTGAACAATGGGGGCAATACGGATCATCTGTGACAATAACACCTAATCATATCTTTTATCTTAGTGGTAAAATAAAATCTGATAGTAGTGCGACTCTTACTGCTGGTAATACCGGATATTGGGATTTTGGAGTAGATTATTATAATTCTGGCGTTTTTGATAGAATCTCTAAATTAGGGGTTATACCAGTAGGCCCTAATATAAAGGTAATAGTTGAGGAAAATGAAGAGTTGGAACTTGATACTATCGAGGCAAAAGAAATATTTTTTGTTGATGTAACAGACATGTTTGGAACTTCTAATGAACCATCTTTATCACAAATGGACTTTATGTTAGAAAATAGTGGTTATTAATTACTTGAATTTGCAGATAAGAAGTTAGATAATATAATTACTAATATTATTGAGGTGAAATTATGAAAATAATAATAAAACAACGGGATAAGATAAGAATTAATAAGTTTTTTGAATGGCTCATTTATATGTTTGGATATACTTTAGTATTAATAAGTGTTTCTGTTTGGGTTAAGTCTTTGTATATAGATACTTTTTTATATGGATTAATCGCTGCTATTATCATATATATTTTAAATAAAACTATTAAACCTATTATTGTCTTATTAACATTACCTATTACCGGGATAACTTTAGGTCTTTTTTATCCTTTTATAAATGTATTTATTCTTAATATTGTAGAATTTATACTAAAAGGACATTTTCAAATAAATGGAATAATAAGTGCATTTTTTGTTGCAATATTAATTTCTGTAATGAATATATTGATGGAGCACATCGTTATAAAACCACTATTAGAAAAGGGGAAGTCACATGAATCCAATCGCCATTGATTTAGGAATAATTCAAATATATTGGTATTCTATACTCATATTTTTATCTATTTTTATCGCAGGAGCTATTGCGATAAAAGAAGCTAAAAGATTTGGTATAGATGAAAATCTAATTGTTAATTTAATTTTAACGGGATTACCAATTGCTATTATAGGAGCTAGGTTATATTATGTTATATTTAATTGGGATTATTATAGTAGTAATTTAATTAATATAATAAAAATATGGGAAGGTGGGCTTGCTATTCACGGAGCTTTAATAGCGGCTTTCATATTTTGTATAATATATTGTAAAAAGAAAGGAATTAACCCTTTTCGTATTATTGATATAACTGCAGTTGGATTTTTAATTGCCCAAGTCATTGGTAGATGGGGAAACTTCTTTAATGGTGAAGCACATGGCCCTGCTGTTGCTAGGGAAGTATTAGAAAAAATGCCTATTCCTAATTTTGTTATTGAAGGAATGAATATTTATGGTATATATTATCACCCTACTTTCTTTTATGAATCAATGTGGAATTTATTAGGTTTTATTCTTTTAATAATATATCGACGTTTTAAATATATTAAGATTGGAGAATTAACATTACTTTATTTGATATGGTATTCAATAGGGAGAATATTTATTGAAATGTTAAGAACTGATAGTTTGATGATAGGGAATTATAAAGTAGCTCAAATAATCTCTATTGGTTTAATTGTCGTTGGGGTAATAGGGTTAATAATTTTAAAAACTAAATCAAGGTTAGGCAATCTTTATAATAGAAGCGATGAGGTGGCAGAATACAATGTTTGATGTAATTATTATAGGATCAGGTCCCGCTGGAATGACCGCAGCTATATATGCTAAAAGAGCCGGATTAAATGTATTGATTTTAGAAGGAAGTGCTCCTGGAGGACAAATAAATAAAACGGTTTTAATAGAAAATTATCCAGGATTCAAAGAAATTGATGGCCCGAGTCTAGCTATAAAAATGTTTGAACAGATTTCTTCTTTAAACATAGAATATCGTTATGGAAATGTTTTAGAAATAATAGATAAAGGAAACAATAAATTAGTAAAAACTGATAAGGAAGAAATATTAGGTAAAGCCGTTATTATCGCAACAGGAAGAAAGTCAAAAGAATTAGGAATTGAAAATGAAAATAAATTAACTGGAAGAGGTATAAGTTGGTGTGCCGTTTGTGATGGGCCTTTATTTAAGAATAAAGAGGTTATTGTCATAGGCGGCGGTAATAGCGCTGTTGAAGAAAGTTTATATTTATCAGATATAGCAAGTAAAGTAACTTTGATTCATCGTCGCAACGAATTAAGAGCAGATAACATTTTACAGGATAAAATAAAAAATAATCCTAAAATTAATATATTATGGGATACTATCCCTATAAAATTTAATGAAAAGGACAATAAATTAGATTCAGTAACAGTAAAAAACAAAGTAACTGATAAAGAATACGATATAAACTGTGATGGAATATTTATATATATAGGATTCATACCAGTTACAAATATAATAAATAAATTTGATATTTCAGATAAAATGGGTTATATAATAACAGATGAAGATATGCGAACTAAAGTAAAAGGAATATATGCAGCTGGAGATGTTCGTAAAAAAGAATTGTTTCAAATTACTACCGCTATTAGTGATGGTGCTATTGCGGCTATTTCTGTAAAAAATGATTTGAATTCTTAGACAACCTTTTGGTTGTTTTATTTTATGTAGTATAATAAAATATAGCGAGGTGATTCTATGGATAAAAAAATAGTAGTTTTAGGTGGAGGGACTGGGTTATCAACTTTACTAAAAGGGTTAAAATTGTTTCCTCTTGATATAACTGCTGTAGTTAGTGTCTCAGATAATGGTGGTTCTACAGGAATATTAAGAAAACAATTTGATATTCCTGCGATAGGAGATATTAGGAGAGTATTAGTGTCTCTTTCAGAAACAGAACCTCTAATGGAAGAATTACTTGAATATAGATTTAAAACAACTGGAGATTTAAATAATCATCCTACTGGTAATTTATTACTCACAGCTTTAATAAAAATAACCGGAAATATTAGTGAAGCATTAAAAGTATTAGGAAAAGTATTGAATATAAAGGGTAAAATATTACCTCTTTCTGAAGATAAAGTGACTTTAATGGTTCATACTGAAGATGGTAGGATATTAGAAGGAGAAAGAGTTATTGAAAAAACAACGTGTCAAGTTGAAGAAATATATTATAAGGAAAAAGTAATAGTTACTGAAGAAGTAATAGATGAAATATTAAATTGTGACTATGTAGTTATAAGCATGGGAAGTTTATATGCTAGTATTATTCCTAATTTAATTATTCCTGAGGTAGCAAAAGCCCTTAAAGAAACTAAAGCTAAAAAGATATTTATTTCCAATCTAATGACAGAGTGTGGTACTACTAACGGTTTAAAAGTTAGTGATTTTATAAAGGTTTTTGATAAATATATAGGCGCTGAATTTCTTGATGTAGTAATCGCAAACAATGGTAATATTGACAAAAATATAATTGAAAGATATAAACATATGGAAAAAAGTGTGCCTATTATTCTGGATAAAGAGAATTTAAAAAAATATAAATTTAAATTAATAGAAGATGATTTTGTAGAAATATTAGAAGAAAAGGATATCTTTAATTTAAAAAGAGTAGATAAAATGGTAAGGCATAATACTATGAAACTTGCTCTTTGTATATTTTCTTATATAATGAATGAAGGTGATTAATATGTCTTTTGGTTCTCAAATAAAAAATGAAGTTAGTAAATTAGAAATAACAAAAGCAGAAAGTATTTCTGAACTATCAGCTATTATTAGAAATAATGCAATTATGAGTGATGAAATTAAAATATATACTGAGAACTCTAGTATTGCGAGAAGAATTTTTAGGTTAATAAAAGATATTTATAATATAAATAGTGATATTATTATTCTTGAAAAAAAAGTACTTAATATATATAAGAGAAAAAGTAAAGGAAATATTAATGGATCTTGCTATTGTAAATGAAGAAAATAATATTATAGATGTACCAAAAGAGTACATTTTGAGTGATGAAGAACAAATATCAGCTTATTTAAGAGGTATCTTTTTATCTGGAGGTAGTATTAATGATCCTAAAACTTCGCAATACCATTTAGAATTATTAATAAATAATAAAACACATGCTTTATACATAAATAATCTTTTAAATAACTACAACTTAAATAGTAAGATGATTGGTCGCAAGAAAGGTTATATTGTTTATATAAAGGAAGCCGAAAAAATAAGTGATTTTCTTAGATATATTAAAGCATTTAATGCTGTTATGTATTTTGAAGATATTAGAATATATCGAGATCATAAAAATATGACTAATCGTTTAAATAATTGTGAACAGGCTACTATTGAAAAGATAATAGCTACAGCTAAAAAACAAATAATTAATATTAATAATATTAAAAATCAAGTAGGGCTTGATATATTAGATGAAAAATTAAAAGAAACTTGTGAATATCGATTAAAATATCCAGAAGTTTCATTAAAGGAATTAAGTGAAATAATATCTTTAGAAACGGATAAAAAAGTTACTAAATCAGGACTCAATCATCGGTTTCGAAAAATAAGAGAATTAAGTAATAAAATAAAAGAATAATTGATTAGAATATGCACCCCTAATAGTAGACATAAATAAAAAAAACGTGTTCATGTTAAAATTACTATTAGGAGGTGCTTTTTTTATGGCAAATAAAGGAAAAAACAAAAGCAGTATACAGATTCTGAACGAGAACTTATAACTATGAAATATATTGAGGGTAAAGGAAGTTACCATTATCTTGCAAATAAGTACAATATAAGTTGGAAAACAATAGAGACGTGGGTAAGAAAATCCACTCCAGCAGATAATGCTCCAATAGAGAGTTTCCATGCAAATTCAAAAAGAGAAACACTCTATTCATATAATATCACATCTTTGAAGGAATATATAGACCTTGTCAAAGAGTGGATAACATTTTATAATACAGATAGAATTCGTCTTTTATAAAGAAAGACACAACATTCTTTTAATATTGTGTCTACTTAATAGGTATCATATTCATATATCTATTCTTTTGTTTTATATTCTCCACATATTAAATATGGAATATATTTTAGTGTTTCCCCTTCTAATTCGACTCTTATATAAGATTTACTCTCATCACATTCTGTTTTATTATCTTTAGGATCTTTTAATTTTTTATCAATATATAGTCCATTGGTCAACCAGTTTAATGGTATGGTTAGTACTCTGTCATCGCTTGTTGGGATTAAATTATCATTAGTATCATTATTTAATAATTCTTTAGCTGCCTCTACCATTTGGTTTTCTAAAGCCTCATATGCATTTTTTTCCTCTTCAGTTATTTTACCACTTTTTTCACAACCGACTACTAATAAAAGACCCATCAATCCAACGCATAATATTTTTTTCATAAGTACCTCCTATTTTATAAAACAATTATAGCATAAAAAATAAATAAGTTAAATTATTTTATCAATTATTCCGTAATTTAATGCTTCTTTCGCAGTCATAAAATTATCTCTATCAGTATCTATTTCAATTGTTTTTATATTTTGGTTAGTATTTTTAGCTAATATTTTATTAATATTATTTTTCATCCTGATAATTCTTTCAGCTGCAATTTTTATTTCAATTGCTTGTCCTGAAACACCACCAATTGGTTGATGAATCATTATTTCTGAATTTGGTAAAGCAAATCGTTTTCCTTTATGGCCACTTGATAATATAAAAGCTCCCATACTGGCAGCTAGGCCTATACATAATGTTGATACGTTACTTTTAATATAATTCATTGTATCGTATATAGCTAATCCTGCAGTGATAGACCCCCCTACAGAATTAATATAAACACTTATGTCATCATGATTTAATGAATCAAGATAAAGTAATTGTGCAATAACAATATTAGAACTATTATCATTAATGGTCCCATTTAATAAAATAATACGGTCCTTTAATAATCTTGAATATATATCATAAGCTCTTTCGCCATTATTTGATTTTTCAATTACAGTTGGAATTAAGTTCATATTATCACCTATAATTATAATTAGTCATAAAAGTCTTAATTATGACAATAATAATGTGACAAATTATATATATTTTGATAAAATATAAGAAGAAGAATAAAGAGGGCGATTATATGAATAGCAATATAAAAATAACATTTGATAATAATACAAGTAATATGTTTGAAACGGGGACTTCTATTATTGATATTTGTAATGATAAGAAACGATTATTTAAACATGACATTATAGTCGCTAAAATTAATAATAATTTAATAGAACTTACCACAAGAATTGAAAAAGACTGTCATATAACCTTTTATGATTTGTCCCATCCTTATGGCAACAGAATTTATGAAAGAGGGTTAAAGTTTTTATTAATAAAAGCTTTTAAAGATATAGTAGGAAAAAAGTATGATATTAAAATTGAACATTCTATTGATAAAGGTATATATTGTGAAACAGATATTAATTTATCAGGAGAGATAGTAAGAAAAATAGAAAAAAGAATGCACGAATTGGTAGGACAAAAAATCCCTTTTAAAAAGACAGAAGTTGATAGACAAGATGCTATAGACTATTTTAAAAATAATAACCAATTAGATAAAGTTGATGTTTTAAAATATAATGTCAATAGCGTTATTACATTATATAAGTTAGATTATTTATATGATTATTTTTTTGGCATCATGCCACCAGATACATCATATTTAAAATTTTTTAGACTAACATATGTTGAGCCTAAAGGATTGGTACTAGGATATCCTACTATATTTAGACCTAACATTATAGCACCTTATGTTCATCATAAAAAAATGTTTAAAGTATTTAGGGAATATTCTAATTGGGGTGAAATAATTAATTTGGTAAATGCTTCTGATTTAAATAGAATAATTTCTAATGGTAAAATAAAAAATTTAATTCAAATTTCTGAACTATTACATACCAAAAGATTGACAAAAATATCTGAAGAAATTTATAAAGATAAAGAAAAAATAAAAATAATATTAATAGCTGGACCTTCGGCTTCAGGGAAAACAACCACATCAAAAAAATTATCTATCCATTTAAAAAGTATGGGTTTAAATCCTAAAACAATTTCTACAGATGATTATTTTTTAGAACGAGAAGAAACTCCAAAAGATATACATGGGGAATATGATTATGAAACTATTGATGCGATTGATATTGAATTATTTAATGATCATTTAACAAAATTATTAAATAAAAAAGAAATTATTAATCCTACTTATAATTTTATTACTGGCAAGAAAGAATATGTTGATAATAAAACTATGAAATTAGATGACAAAGATATATTAATAATAGAAGGTATTCATGGGTTAAATGAAAGGTTAACAGAGAAAATACCTAGGGATAAAAAATATAAGATATATATAAGTCCTTTAACTCAATTAAGTATTGATAATCACAATCGCATTCATACTACTGATACAAGGTTGCTTCGTAGAATAATAAGAGATTATAAATTTAGAAATTATACAGCAGAAGATACCATAAAATCATGGGCAAATGTCAGAAAAGGAGAGGAAAAATATATATTTCCATATCAAGATGAAGCAGATGTAGTATTAAATTCAGCTTTAATATATGAAATAGGAGTATTAAAGACATTTGCGGAGCCGCTATTGTTTTCTATTGATGAAAATAAAGAGGAATATATTGAAGCAAAAAGATTAATAAATTTCTTAAGAAACTTTTTACCAATATCACCGGAAGATATTCCTAAAGATTCAATCTTAAGAGAATTTATAGGAGGAAGTATATTTGATGAATAAAGATATGGTAGGATAGTAATAAATTAATTATTAAAAATAAAAAAGGAGATGATTTAAATGGCAATTAAAGTAGCAATAAATGGATTTGGAAGAATTGGACGATTAGCCTTTAGATTAATGGAGGAAGATTCAAATTATGAAATTGTGGCGATTAACGATTTAACTGATGCGGAAACCTTAGCTTATTTATTAAAATATGATAGTGCACAAAAAGGATATCGTCAAAATGAAATAAGTTTTGAAGAAGAGCAGCTTATTGTAGGAGATAAAAAAATAAAAATATATGCTGAAAAAGATGCGAATAATTTACCGTGGAAAGATTTGGCTGTTGATGTAGTAATGGAGTGTTCTGGTTTTTATACTGATAAAGATAAAGCCATGGCCCATATTAATGCAGGAGCTAGAAAAGTTATTATTTCAGCACCAGCTAAAGGAGATTTAAAAACAATTGTGTATAATGTTAACCATAATATTTTAGATGGCAGCGAACAAATTATTTCTTGTGCTAGTTGTACAACTAATTGCTTAGCTCCTGTTTTAAAAATATTGGATGATAATTTTAAAGTAATAAAAGGGTTTATGACAACTGTTCATTCATATACTAATGATCAAAACACATTAGATTCTCCTCATAAAAAAGGAATTAAAGCAAGAAGAGGAAGAGCAGCTGCTGCAAATATTGTGCCTTCTTCAACTGGCGCAGCTAAAGCTATTGGATTGGTATTACCAAATTTAGATAGTAAACTAAATGGTATTGCGTTAAGGGTACCTACTATTTCTGGGTCAATTATTGATTTAACCATAGAAATTGAAAAGAGCACTACTATCGAAGAAATAAATAATATGTTTAAAAATAATGCTAATGAAACATTAGGATATACCGAAGATCCAATTGTTTCTAGTGATATAATTGGTGATCTTCATGGAGGAGTGTTCGATGCCTTAAGTACTTCAATAGTAGAAGTTAATGATAAACAATTAATAAAAGTAATGGCTTGGTATGATAATGAAATGGGATATACTGTTCAAATGATTAGGACAGCTAAATACTTTAGTGAATTAATAGGTGATTAATATGAAGAAAACAATAAGAGATTATAATTTAAATAATAAAAAAGTAATTATTAGATGTGATTTTAATGTTCCTGTTGAAAATGAGGAAATAGCTGATGATAATCGTATTGTAGAAGCTATCCCTACTATAAAATATGCAGTAGAAAACAACGCCAAAGTGATTTTATTATCACATTTTGGTAGAGTGAAGGAAGAGAAAGATAAAAAAACAAATAGTTTAATAATAGTTGCTGAAAGATTAAGGCAATTATTAAAAAAAGAAGTTACTTTTATCCCTTATACTAGTGGAATAGAAGTAGATACTGCTATTAAAAAAATGATGTCTGGGGACATAATAATGTTAGAAAATACTAGATTTGAAGATTTAGATAATGGAAAAGAATCAAATAATGATTCTGAATTAGGTAAATATTGGGCATCATTGGGAGATATCTTTATTAATGATGCTTATGGTGCATCTCATCGTGCTCATGCTTCAACGGTTGGTATACCAACATATTTACCTAGTGGAACAGGATTTCTTGTTGAAAAAGAAATAAATGTTTTAACAAACATTGTTAAAGATCCTAAACATCCTTTTACTGTTATATTAGGAGGTTCAAAAGTAAAGGATAAAATTGGAGTTATTAATAATTTAGTAAATAAAGCTGATAAAATTTTAATAGGTGGCGGAATGTCCTACACTTTTATAAAAGCTTTAGGATATGAAATAGGTACTTCTCTATTAGATGAAAGTAGTCTTGATTTTTGTAAAGAAATATTAACAAAATATAAAGATAAAATAATAATTCCTAAGGATGTTATTGTAACAAAAGAATTTTCTCCTACAGCTACTAGTAGAGCTACTGATATTGATAAAATTGTGTATAATGAGATGGGAATGGATATCGGACCACAAACAGTCGTTGCATATAGTTCAATATTAAGAAATAGTAAAACAATATTTTGGAATGGCCCAGTCGGTGTATTTGAATTTGATAGATTTGCCGTAGGAACAAGAAAGTTATGTGATGTGTTATCAAAGACAGATGCTATTACAATTATGGGTGGCGGTGACATCGGTGCTGCTGTTACTAAATTTGGCTATAAAGATAAAGTTACAAGAGTATCAACAGGTGGTGGAGCTACCTTGATGTTTTTGGAAGGGAAGAAATTACCAGGAATAGAAATAGTTTCCAACAAGTAGGTGGGGTATGAAGAAGTATACAAAAAACATTATATTTATTGTTGTAATTGCAGTATTGGTTGCATATTTTTCATTAAAAGATAATTTTTCTGAAATAATGATTGAATTATTAAATATAAATATATGGTGGATAGTGTTTGCTTGTTTTTTAATGTTACTAAGTTGGTTATTAAAATCGTTATCATTATTTCACTTTATTAGACAATTTAATAAACAATATCCGTTAAAAAAAGTATTTAGTTTAACAGTAATGACCCAATTTTTTAATGGAGTAACTCCTTTTGCTTCAGGCGGACAACCAGCAGATATATACATACTGAAAAAAGAAAAAATTGATATTCCTACTGGGACTACAATAATTTTTCAAAATTTTATTGCATATCAGTTGGCTTTAATCTTTTTTGCTTTATGTGCTATTATTTTAAACTATAAATATGGTATTTTTGCTCATATTCCTTTTTTAAGAGATTTAGTAGTAATTAGTTTTATAATAAATATATTATTAATAGTAGGTTATACATTAGTTAGTTATGACAATAAAATAATGAAATGGTTTGTTAAAATTATTATTAAGCTTGGTGTTAAATTAAAAATAATAAAAAACAAAG
>JBBAEV010000019.1:0-17375 GCA_041655735.1 Bacilli bacterium
AATTTATACTACCAGAAAAGGTATTTTGGAGACTGCCATTCTACCATTAAATTATGCCCCTATTATTTTATTAAAAGCCCCAATTCCCTTTCTCATAAGCCTTTTATAAATAATCAATAATCTCATTATTTATAATTTATACTACCAGAAAAGGTATTTTGGAGACCGACGTTCTACCAACTGAACTACACCCCTGTGTGCTATAAATTATAACATATAAGAGATATTTTGACAATATTTATCATAGAATAAATTAGGTGATAAAATGTTAGTTAATTATACTTCAAAAGAATTAGATTTACTCGCAAGACTCATGAGAGCCGAAGCCTTAGGTGAAGGTAATCTTGGAATGCTTATGGTAGGTAACGTCGGGGTTAATAGAGTTATCGCAAATTGTTTAGACTTTAAGAATATTAGAACAGTGTACGACATGATTTTCCAAACTCCCGGAGGATTTACCGGAAAAGATAGTCCCTTATTTTTTAGTAGTTCTACAACTTTAGAAAAGGATCTCGCAGAAAGAGTATTAAGAGGAGAGGATTATTATCCAGCTACTCATTCGTTATGGTTTTATGCTCCAAAAGCCGGGGAGACTTGTAGGGCTTTATGGTTTAATCAAAGAAACTCAGGAAGATATAAAAATCATTGTTTTTATAGACCAGATCCTGGTATATGTTTAGAATTATATTAAAAAACAATCAAATTATGATTGTTTTTTTATGTCGGTATTATTAATTGCTGACCAATACTCAATAAATTGCTAGTTAGATTATTAGCTCTTTTTATCGCATCTACAGAAGTTCCATATCTTCTTGCGATATCATATAAATTATCCCCTGATTTTACTGTATATATTGTTCCCCCTGATACTGGTGGCGTAGAACTTGGAATTATTAATTGCTGACCTATTCTTAATAAATTGCTAGTTAAGTTATTAGCTCTTTTTATCGCATCTACCGTATTATTATATCTTCTTGCGATATCATATAGATTATCCCCTGATTTTACTGTATATGTTGTTTCTCCTGTTGTAGGTGGTGTAACTGTTGGGATAGTTAATATTTGACCTATTCTTAAAGTATTAGTTGTTAGGTTATTGGCTCTTTTTATTTCATCCACTGTTGTATTATATCTTCTTGCAATATCATATAGATTATCCCCTGATTTTACTGTATATGTTATTCCCCCAGTTGTAGGTGGTGTAATTTTTGGGATAGTTAATATTTGACCTATTCTTAAAGTACTAGTAGTTAAATTATTTAATCTTCTCAATTCATCTACAGTTGTATTAAATTGTCTAGCAATAGAATATAAGCTATCGCCTGATTTTACTGTATATGTTGTTTCTCCTGTAGGTGGTGTAATTGTCGGGATATTTAATATTTGGCCTATTCTTAAAGTACTAGTAGTTAAATTATTTAATCTTCTCAATTCATCTACAGTTGTATTAAATTGTCTAGCAATAGAATACAAGCTATCTCCTGCTTTTACAATGTATATGTTTTCTCCAGGAGCAGGGCCATATGATATTCCTTTATATAAAGCAGTCGCACGAACTACTGCTTCAGCTAATCTTTCCCAGTTATTTTTTAATAAACTAACATCATCACCTGGACTATCTAAAAATCCATATTCAACAGTAACACTTTGGATAGGAGATGTATCTCTTTGCATAAAATAGTAATCTCTATTAGGATTAGAAGGAAGTCTTCTTTGGTACCATTTTCTAACATTTTGCCCTGTTTTTTCAAATTCTTGAGCAATTATTTCTGGATATCTATCACTATTACGAAGAGCATATATAATTTCTGCACCATCTCCTCCTCCAGCATTTATATGATTAGATATTAATAAAACATCAGAACTTGCTCCAAATGCATTCATTACTCTATTTACTCTTTCAGTAGGAGTTAATGTTTCATCGGTTGTTCTAGTCATTTTTACTGGTACTCCTAATTCTCTTAATCTATTATATATATATTGACTAATTTTTAAATTTAAATCCTTTTCAATAATACTATTACCAATAGCACCGGGATCTGATCCTCCATGACCAGCATCAACTACAATCATAATATCACCTCTTATGATATTTTATTCCTGGGTTGATATTGTGTTAAAAAGAATTCCAATAATTAGTATAATCTTTTACAAGACATTTACACATATAATGAAAATAAATTTGATAATGCAAATAAGGGAAAGATATAATTATATTATAAGGGAAAGGAGCAAAAGATATGCTAAAAAAAGTACAATTTTTATTAGTCTTTATTTCACTATCAGTATGTCTTTGTTTGATGAGCAGTACTTACTCAAGATATGTTGCTGATGCTGAAGGTAACATAGATGTATTGTTTGCTAAATGGCAAATTCTTGTAAGTAATGTTGATATCACAACTAGCTCCGAATCTGAAATAATATTTGTTCCTGTCATCGAAGAAAATGAGTATGTGGCAGCCAATGTTATGGCTCCATCTTCTAAAGGACATTTTGATATTGAAATTAATCCTACTAATGTTGAAGTGTCATTTAAATATGCTATTGCTTTAGAAATTGAAAATGAAAATATTCCCGATTTAAAAATTACAGAATATGCAATTGTTCCTGAAAATTATGTAGAAGGAGAAAGCGATCCTCTTGAAATTAATACATTAGAAGAACCAATTATAACTAATACCTTTCTCTTTGATAGAGGTACTCCTGATTTTCAATTCGGGATTCATACTATTAGGGTATATTTTGAATGGTATGAAGGGGAAAATGAATTGATGGATGATAATGATGATACAACAATTGGTCATTTAGCAGCAACTGAGGAATTAACATTCAATATGAATGCTAATCTTACTTTTGAACAAATAATAGAATAAAAGAGTAGAATTGAAATTCTACTCTTTTTTTACTCTAAATTTATTTTATTAGCTATAATGATTGGCACTATATTACAAGTTGTTGTTTTATCCTCGCCATATATTTTAGAATTAGTTTCATCAATGCTTTTTACTGCAAAAGCATTACTACTATCATACTCACTATTAGTCCAATAACAATTAACGGTATGAAGATAACTAAACTTTTCATTTATAAATTGATAATAACCATTCCCACTAATTGCTCTATTAATTTCTATATTCATTCTATCATCATATTTTAAATTACCTATAACTAAATCAGATAAATCATTTCTAATTAAAAGTGAATCAAAAATATCTGCCGAAATGATTTTTAATAAATCACTAACTAATAAAGGTCTTGTATTTACTGTCCATCCCGTTGTGATAGTAGATAGTATTGAATTATAATTGGCATAAACACCAAATTCAGAAATAGTATCAAGATCTGGTAATAAAGTAATTGTATTATCGCCTAATGTATTGTTTTTATCAATCACATATGTCTCTAAACAAGTAGAACTAATTGTTGAACATATACTACTATTTACTACATCAAACAAAATTGTATCCCCCAAATTATAACGAATATCACTATCTGTATCTACCTCTAGATATTGTTCAGCTGTAACTGAAATTACTATCTTAATAGATGGTCTTATTTCATATTCAGGATTTAAATCCTTTCTATCTTCTTCCATTTGTTGAAACTCATAAGCTTTATTTCCCCAGAAACTATCTAACACATTATCACCTGAATCAAGGGGCCAAGATATTGATACTTCAAAATCACTTTCATCCCCTTGTGCTAAAGCATAATTTTTACTTAAATTAATATTAATATGAAATGGATAATTATGAGATATTATATCTTCAACTTGATTAGAGAAAATAACCTCACCATCAACCATATATTCATCCTCATCTAAAATTCTTGCGGATTCTATCTCATATTTTATATTTGCATTAGAATCCCCTAAATTTCTTATTTTAACAATCTCACTTACTGTGGCCATTCCTGGACTTATTTCATCTAAGGAAATTACAATATCATTTGAAATTACTTGTTCGTCTTTTTTAAATTCAATATTCCAAGCTTTAATACCTATTTCAGTAGAAACTTTTCTTAACCCGCTGTAGGCAAACCAGGCAAGTGTAACTGATATAAATGAAACTACTAAAAAAAGTATAGATATTAAATTTAGACGTAAATATCTTTTGTATCTAGGCTTCATTTATATCACCTCATATTCCCCTCTCTTTTCAAATCATGTATTACTATCTATTTTTTCTCTTCTTTTTTCTTCTTTATTTAACATAACTACCAATATTTCTGATCCTATAATATAAAGTATTGGAATTATTATAAATAGATAAAACCCAATATCAGTTGCAACAATTCTATAAATAGTTGAGAGTATAAATGATTTATAAATAATTACTCCAAACAATTGTTTTTCTGAAATATATCCAGGATCTTCAACTATATTAGTTAATCCTTTTGCCTTAAAGAAATACTCTCCGGCTTTATCTTTTTTTATCTCAGTAACACGATGAGTAATAACTTTACCTCTAAAATCACCACTTTTACCTAAATAACTAATATCATCACCTACTTTAATTGTAGAAGGGTCTACTTCTTTTGATATCAATACATCCCCAATATCATATTTAGGTTTCATACTTCCTGATATTACTGTGAACATTCTATAATTCATAAATGATATCTTATTATCACTAAAACGTTGTAGACATACAACTATTATAAAAGCAATTAATATTATAATTACTAATGCTTTAATAATACGCATACTCATTTTAAATATTTTATTATCTCTTAATTTTCTTAATTTATCCATCATCATCACCTATCAATATCCTTTGGTTTTTTCTAAGTATTCATCTATAGCACTTTTAAATTTATTTTTTACATCAGCACTACCAATTAAGATTTTACTTTTTTCTTTTTTTATTTCACTAGCTATTATACTAAATATTTCTTCCTCCGATATTTTTATACCACTATTTAATAATAATGATACCACCCTTTTTATTTGTTGAGTAATCATTATCATAGCATACTGAGAAATTTTTTCTTTTTGTTCTCTCTTAGAGGCTGATATTGAATCTAAGACAAAGAAGTTCATTAAAAAGGCATCATCTAGTATCCCCTTCAATATATTATCTCCTTCGCTATCTAATCCTTCTGTAGAATCTCCTTTATCTTTTTCTTCATAAGTTTGCAAGAAATCCCATAGTTTCATCGCCACTTGAAAATTAGGATTCTTTAAAATCATATTAGTTTTTCTTATTGGTGGGACTACAAAAGAAACATGTAATCTATCTAGCGATTCAAGGAACTCGCTTCTTCGCCAACCAATAATATAATCTCTAATCTTTTTTATTCTTTCCCTAATATTTTTAATTTCTTTTGCTAAATCTTTTTCATTACTTCCCTTAGGTATTTCTTTCGAACCTATCTTTAATTGAACATTTATTCTGTCGGTGCCTGTATCAGTCGAAGCAATATATTCTAATGTTTTATCCTCTTTTATTTCAAAATTTTCAAACGAATCTTCTTTCTTAATTATAAATCTTAGTAAATTAGCTACTAAAGTATATATAAATCTATTTTCATATGTATTATAAGTTTCTTCGTTACGAGTAATTAATATTTTAGAAGGCTTTATCTCATTCTTTTCTTCATCTATTTCTTCTATAAAATGAGTATGCTTTGATAAATCTTTAACACTATCAACGGTAATTTTTTTTGCCTTTTCAATTTTTACTACATCCTCTTCCTTAACAAGCGCAACTTTAGGATTTCTAATAATGTTATCAAGATAAGGACAAGCAAATTCAATTTGTTCTAGCCATTCAAAAGACATTAAATCACTACTGACATCTGACTTATAATACATCGCTGATTTTATTTTTTTAACAAAGCTTTCACTCTTCTTTTTTAATCTTTTACCAACATCGTTTTCTACTTTTACTTTAGTTTTTATTTTCTTTGCGATAATTAATCACCACTCTCTAAACTGACTTCTTAAGTCTTTCTAGATAATCAATACATTCTTTCATAGAACCCTTACCAAATTGTTTATTTAAATAAGAAATATACGGTTCTATTTCATCACGAATAAGCGCTATATTCAGTTGATCAAATTTACGTAAAATTTTACGCGCAATAAAGTAATCAATTCCTTCAACTTCTTTACCACCACAAGCAGTATAAACAGCAACAAAGATATATAGTTGTTTCATAATACGATTACCAAAAGCAATTCTAAAATGTTGAATAACATAAGTATCCATTTCTTTAACCTTCTCAATATTCTTTTCGGATACTGGATTACTAGTTTCTGCATCCTTAAATAAACCTTCAAGATAACTTGAATTAATTTCCATTGCCTCTTGTTCTCTACATTTAAATGGAGCAATTTTTGAATTAATATCAATTGGCATAGCTCGGTCATAAACTTTATCTGTAACCATAAAGGTTGAGTCATCATTATTGATTGTTCCAATATACCATAAATTACCTGGTAATTTCAATTTACCATTTGTAATTCTTTTAGGGTCATCAGGCCATGAGCTAGTTACTAATTCAACAACCCATTCATCTCTAGAAGGCATTTCTAGAATAGAAAGCATTTCAGCAAAATAGTATTCAACACGAGCAATATTCATTTCATCCAAAATAATGGTATGAACATCATCGTCATGTCCTGAAATATATAATTCAGCCAGAACATCTGTTTCATTAAACTTTTTAGTAAATTCGTTAAAATATCCAAGCAACTCTGTTTTATCACGCCATGATGGTTGAACTGAAGCAATACAAGAGTCTTTTTTTACAAATTTCCCCCAAGCATAAGCAAGTGATGTTTTACCTGTACCAGATATACCTTGAAGAATTATTAATTTACCACAAGCCAATCCAGCTATAAAGGCTCTCAAAAGAGAAATATCATAATATAATCGTAATTGACTTGCCGCATAACATCTAAGATTTTCTGCTAATTCCTCCAAAGTAAAGTTATTCCCATAATTTTTTGGCTTATATGATATATATTTTTCATCTATCTTAGCAAGCTTAGGAAATCTAACAAGTCCACTATTTTCTTTTTGTTCTTCTTCATTTGGCAACTCTGTTTCATCACCTTCGGCATCTTCTCCTGGTTTCAATCCTAATTGTGAAACTTTCATTGCCATAATTTTATTCTTTTCTTTCATTAATTTTCTTACTTGATCATTTAAATCAGCTATTTCGTCTAACAAATCTTCTTGATTTAATTTGTTTTTTCTCCGTTTTATAAATCTTCTAACAGCAAAGAAAATTAGCAATCCTATTAAACCAACAATAATAACTAAAATAGCAATTGTTAAACCAACAAGTAACCATTCAGATCCTTCAAAACTATTTTTATAACTATTAATGATCTTTTGATATTCACTATAACTAACCATTTTAGCAAGTCCATTAGCAAATCCTTTAACTATTGAGAATAACCCTTCAAAAAATATTGAAATAATCTCGTAGAAAAATCTTAAAAATGTATTCATAATTCCTCGCCCCCAAAATCTCCTACTTTAGTAATAATATCTTCATAAATAACATTACCTAAGAGCTCGTCAGGAATATATGAACGAAGCTCAGTTTTATTAATATCCTTTTTACCAACAAATATATAATCTACAATATATAAATTGCTTTTTTCAACAGATATTTCTTTATCAAATATCAAAGCGAATTTATAACCTGTTTGTCTAAGTTCTTTTATAGTCTCATTGTTACTTACTAAATCTTCATATAATAGCAAAATAATAATACTTTCTTTAGCATACTTATTATCAACCAACTTTAATATTTTTTCTAGTTTTCTTTCTTTACCATATAAACTTTTTGGGATATATAAAATATACTTTTTGTTAAAATCAGATGTCATTATATCTTTAACTAATTGAACTGATAATAACGTTAACAATACCGTCATTTTATCTTCTGCGATTATACCTTCACTATAAGTTTTATCAATAATATAATCACTATAAACTCTACTAAAAGAAATATTGTGTTCTAAATCTAATCCATACATATCTTTTTTAGTAACTAATTTATTAAAATTCAAGTCAAAGATATTAGTTTCTAAGTTCTTTAAAAAATATTCTGTTGTATCACTATAACTTTTTTGTATTTTTGTTATTTCATCAATAACATTCTCAAGTTTCTTATTATCCCATTCTTTAGCATATTTTTTTATTTCCTTTTTATAAAATTCGTGTTTAGCTTTAGAAGCATCGATTGTTTTAGCTTGTTCTATATTAGCAATTAGCAACACTATTTTAGTATATAGGTCCTCTATCTCACTATATTCATTATCTTTATCGAGATAAGACTTCATTACTTCACTATTTAGTACCGCTTCTTTCATTGTACCTTTAATTTTTGAAGCCAACTTTTTATTACGATATTCTTTCATATCACTATAGTAATTATAATACTTAACATCAATATATGCAGTGATAAACACATCTTTTATCTTGATTTTAGCAAATTGCTTTTTATCCTCTTTAATCAAAAGATCGACTAATTCATATAACTCTTCTTTCTTTATAAGCATTACTGTATCAATAATGTTCTTCCCTTTTTTATATCCTTTCTTATTTTTTAACAAATCCAAGTTGATACTAGTTAATGACTTGTCTTCCTCAACTTTTTCTTCAAGCTCAGTTTTTTGTTTTTCTTCTAATTCCTTCTTTTTTTCTTCTTTTTCTTTTATCTTTTCTTGTTGTTCGGAATTACTCATTTCATTTTGCGCTATTTCTAATAATGTATTATCTAATTCTGAAGCATCTACTGGGATTGTATTTATTCTATTTTCAGAACTATTCAAATTGTCATTATTTATATCTTCCATACTCTCTATTTTTTTTATCTTAATTTCAGCTAAATCTTTTTTTTCTATATTTTGTTTAACCTTCTTATGCCTTTTTATCTTTTTTATTTTTTTAATTAATGTCCCAAAAGACAAGTGATGTTTTTTATTAGATTTTAACTCTGAGGCATCTACTGGAATAACTCTATAGAATACAGTATTATCTAAATCATCTTCAGTAGGTTCATTATCATAATTATTATCTACTGTAACTTCCTTAGATTTATTAAATTTTATTAATTTTTTCATTTTCTTAATCAGATTACATAAGAACAATCTAATTTTATCATTCTCATCTTTTTTAATTGCTATATTTAACATAAATAAAGTAATAATAAGTGATATTAATACAGCAGGGTTAAATAAAATTTTTCTAATAAGACCAAAATTTGGTAGAACTTTAACTACTTTACCAACAATTTGATTCTGTTTTATTGGTACATCTTTAGCACTATTAGCATCTCCCTTAGTAACATAAGAATTACTATATACTTCAATAATACGATGAGTAATATATTCTCCTTTTACTTCATAAGTAATAATATCATTTAATTCTACCTTTTCCCCAAGCTTAATAATACTCCAATCTCCAGGATTAATTGTATCCGCCATACTTCCTGTTTGAACCTCAAATATTGAATATCCAAAGAAATTTGGATAAGCATGTCCAAGAATTTTAGTTTGAATCCCAATATATATTGAAATTAATAAAATAATACCAAATATAATTATTAATATATTTAATAAAATATTAATAAATTTTTCAATAAACTTCTTTCTTTTTGGATTCATTTTTCATTCCTACTTCCGTTTTACAGAGACACTAGTATATGTAAATTTTATCATATAAAGGGATTATTTACAACATTATGGATTTTATTTCGACAAAAAATAAACAAAGAAAAATGATATATAATATAACATCTAATTATTTAAAAATATATTATTATTGGTATATATTTTAGGCAATAATAAAAGCACATATTATGTGCTTTTAAAACTATTTTTTAATATTTAATTATGCATTACTAACTTCTGCTTTTACCTCTTCTTTTCCATATTTTACTTCAACAACTAAAACATATATTTGATGAATAAATACTAAGAAACAAGGAACAACTATCATAAATAAGAAGCCCCATGTAGATTGTATTATTGATAGATAGGTGCCTATATTTTCATATACTTTACTAGCTTCTCCTATTACAAATTCTATAGCATAAGTAGCTCCACCTACAAATGAAACATTATTAGCTTCAAGATCAGTTTTACCAATGATTCCTACATCAATACTTACTACTCCTGTAGTATCTACTTGATAAATAAATATTTCATCACCAGGCTTAATATCTTTTAATTTCTTTTTTTCAATAAGTACTAAATCACCTTTTTGATAATTATCATAAGCTAATTTTTCTTTAATTACAAGGTAAGAAGTATTATTAAACTCAGTAACTCCAAATTTATTACGATTTAATAAAAATATTGACATTGTTACAGCAAATACAAAAAAGATAACTCCTATAATTCCTAAAAAAATTTTTTTTATAACTTTTAATCCCTTCATCTTTACCACCTACTTTAATAATAGCATAAAAACTTTTCCCTATCAAACTTTAATAAACAATTATACACATTTTTACATTAACAGCCACTATCTTCTTCAATTAAAAATTCTGTAACATCATAAATAATATCAAAGTTCTTTCTATAAAATATGTAATTCAAATTTTTCTTTGGACCAATATTAAATTTAATTCCATTAATATAACCATTAGAATCAGTTTCATATGAACTAAAAGCACTAGTATCAGCATTAATAAGTAATTTATTAGAATCCCAAGTAACTTTTACACACTTATCAACTGAATATGAATTAGAAATAATTAATCTATCATAATTAGTATAATTATTAAAATCTAAAGAAATTATATTTTCTACTAAATCCTTCTTATGAAGAATAAAACTGCCTTTTAAAGATTTATTATAAGGAGCTGTACTAGTAACATTAATAGTAGCTATTACATCAGATAATTTATATTCGGGATTAGTTAAAACAATATCAAAGAAAAGATCTTCTTCTTTTGGTTCAACAATCCAATCATATTCTCCATCCTTGCACTCATCTTCTGTAAATTCAGTAACATCTACTTGATCTTCTGTATTATTAACACAATACTGAACGCTTTCTAATATACCTTGATATACATTTGATCCTTCTTCATTTATATCACATTCAGCATAATCAGTAACTTCATCATTTAGACTGCACGTAACAGTATACTCTATATCATAATTAGTTATTACAGTTTGATTAAGACTATTTTTAAGATTAAAATGAATACTTTGACCATCCCATAAATTATCCACGTTCTTTACCGTAGTAGGGTCTAAATAATCACTAGTAAAATAAAAGCCTTTAGCCTTTAAAAAATAATCCCAAACAAAATTAGCTATATATTTAGCATATGCAAAGTTATCAAAGCATAGAAAACCACCTAGTAATACTAGTATTACTAATAATATTCTTTTTTTAACTTTCTTCATATACATCACCTAACCTTCTAATTTTTGCCAGCTCTTCAATTCTATTTTAATAAAATCAACTAAATCGGCATATATTGCATCATCATAATCATCTTGAAACTCAACTTTCAATTTATAATTATCTAGTTCTTCTTCTTCATATTTCATTTCTATTGTTGGAAGCTCGCATAATATTTCATTTTGTTCATTGCGTTCAAAATTTTCATCACAAGTTATTAATAGTTCTTCTAATTCACCATCTAAGGCATAAAGTTCTATTGTTAAAGGAATTAAATGATATGTTTTTATTATCATCTGATAAGCAATCGTAACATTACTTACAAATCCCAATTTATTATTTGTTACTGAAAATAAATATTCTTTGGTATCCCCTGGATTTAAATCAACTAATGGTAACTGAATTTCATCTAAGCTTTCTGCATCAAATATAAACCTAGCTATATTTTGTTCTCCATTCATACTTACTTGTGAATTAAAATGCGAATAAGCCATTACAAAAATAGAAGTAAAAAATATAGCAGCAGTTAATATTATTAACACTTTAGTTTTCTTCTTCATGGTTAGCCTCTTTAACAATAAAATATTTTTCTATTTTTCCTATTTTCTTATTTCCATCATAAAGTTCAAATACTAGTTTATAGGCAATATTTTGAAAATTATTAGTTATTGAATGTAATTCTAAAACATTGTATGTTTCTTCACTGCCATCATATTGTATTGGATTAGTCGATACATAATAAATATTATCTGCATAAGCATTAAGGTCATCGCTAATATAATCTTCTAAATCAATTATTGAATAACTCTGATTATAAGCTGTTAATTCATCTTTTTCATACAATGATATTCTTATATTAGGTTCTTCTAATTCCCCATTAAATAATATATTAAATGCAATACTTAAATCCTCTTCAGTTTTAGTAATAATACGATTAGTATCATCCATAATCACATCAAAACTATATGGGATGTTAGGTGTATTATCTATAACATTAATTGGAATAGTTAATACAGTATCATTTAATTCATCATAGTAATAACCATCATATGAAGCATAATTATAGATTTTAAGGTAATATGTCCCTTCAGCTAAATCATCATTGTTTTCATAGGTGGTTATTGTAAGGACATTAGTAATATCTGTAATCCCATTTTTTAAATTAATACGGATAATATTATCTTGTTCTGGATAATAAACATCATTACCTAATTTAAAAAGCATATTCTTTAAATAATTTTTATCTATAATATTATCTTCATCATCAACCAACTTAATAGCTAATCCTATTTCTTTATTTTCATATGTTGTATCAACTATTTTAAAATCATTAATATACTTATAATCAAGACCTGTTGTTATATTAATATCAGTAGTAGAATCACTATTAAATAAAATTGGAGTACCAATATAATCAGTTGTTAAGTGTAATGCTGCATTAGTAGGTTCTTCATTTACAATTGAATAAATATTAAATTCTTTTAGCGTATCAAATAAGGTTGGTCTAACATTTAGTCCTAATGAATCATATAATTCAATGTTTAAAATAACATTATCATAATTAGTTGAAATATTAGTATTAGATAAATCTAATAAAATGGTAAAGTCCTCATTAATTTCTCCATTATCATAATAAGTGCTTTCACTAAATGGTTTATCAGTTCCTGTTCCTATTTCTTTAAATAAAGTAAAAGGATAAACATCTGTAGAAGTAACTATTTGATGTTCATAAACCTTATCATTAATATTATCTATTAATATTAGTTTGGTTCCTATTGGTAAAGCTATATTAGATTTTAAATTATGAGTATGATCAAGCAATTCACTACCATTAAGATTATGGTAACTAAAATTTAAAGAAACAGTAGATTTGTTAGTAATATAAGTAGTCTCATCTAAATAACTAGTTTCTTCTCTTCCTAATGTTAAACTATTTACTGTATATCCATCTAAGACTATATAATCACTATTAACATAAGTGACTTCTTCAGCAGAATCAGTTACTTGAAGATAGACAATATTGTTTCCTATTTGATTAATTAAAATTCCATCAATATAGGGTGTCCAGCTACAGCTTAATTCATTTAAATTTTCATGATCTAGCATTATATTAGTAATACAATAATCAACGCCAATTACTCCTTCATCTATTTCAATTGTTAGTGTTTTTTCTCTATCAATATATACATAGTCTATAGTGTCTCTCAAATCAGACCATGAACTGCTATCTAAATTAAGAGCTACAAGTGGAGTTGGGTCTTTAAAAACAATATTTTCGACACTGATTCTACTTTTTACTAAGGCCATAATACTACAAGACAATAAAACAAAGCTTAATATTAAAATTAAGTAATTAAACTTTTTGATATTAGATAATTTGTTACTATAATTTCTTATTTTTGACATAATTATCATCCCTTTATTGCCTTTTATAACCATATTCTCTATATAATAATTTTAACATAAAAAGACATTTTTTGATACTATAAATAAATTAATTTATAAATAAAAAAGGAACATCAATTTCCTATGTTCCTTTTGTTTTAATTTGTTTTTTTGAGAGATTATTCTGCCGCTTTTACAATAACTATTCTGTTTATTGTTGTAAAATTTCCTTCATCATCGGTTACTGTATATTTCACTATATATGTTCCCATAGTTGTTGGTTCAGGAACATTGTTTTCTGTAACTATATCATCAGTAATATCTGCTTCTTCATAATCAATAGCGGTTGCTCCAGCATCTTCATAAGTGTCCCCTGCAGTAATAATTTCCGGATTATTTCCTAATATAGTAATAGCTGGTGCATTAGGACCTTCTCCTTCATTTAATGCTGGATCTTCTCCATCATAACCAATATCACTTTCAATAAATCTTTCTTTAGTAAATCCAAAGGCAACAGATATTCTTTTACCAATCATCGCAAATTCATAATTATCAATATATACTCTAACTTTAGTAATACTATTAGGTGCTAAATACATAAATGGTTGACGTTGAACTCCAGGTTGTAATTTCATTGTGTCTGTAAAATATGGATAAGCTGATAATTCAGTAGTTGATTCCCAAGTATTATATTCTTTGCCATCATATAAATCAACATTATTAGCTGAAGTTATATTAGTATTTACTGCATATGTTGGATAAGCTGCATTTACGGCAATAGTTCCGCAATCTCCTTCATCGTTATAAGCACCATCTTGTCTAATATTTTCACCAATTCTTGGCAAGCAAGATTTATTATACCAAGCAATAGCATTTGCATTATGAGTATCATCATTTGGTTCCCATATATGAGCTGTTCTTTCGCCACAAATACCTGTTACTGGATCAGCAGTAGTACAAGTTATTCCTGTAATTGTTGGTACATCTGTAGTAGTTGCAACCACACGACCAATTTGACCAAAAGCAACTCTAACAGAGTTTTCAATACCAGTATCGTCAACTCCACCATTTTCTGAAACTGAAACAGCAGAATCAGTAGTTAAATATATAGCTTCTTCATCATCCCAGTTATAACCTGGTATATATTGAGTACCAGAAAAGTTTTTAACAAATAGATCAAAAACAACATAACCATCTTGTTCTGATTGAAGTGCTTCTTCCTCTTCACCTTCACCATCTGGATCAAGTATATAGTTTCCAACGCGGCTAGCTAAAACTCTATAACCACCTTCTGTTGCTGTATAGCTTGCTTTTTCATATAATTTTAACCTTGAAGCTAGCGCATCCATTTCTCCTACTGTTGACATAGGAATCAAACCATCGCCACCCCAGCTATTGGTATGACCTGTGTATGAAACAGCATCTAAAGTATCTTCTGAAATATGTACTGTAGTGTTCCAAGTTTTACCATCCAAAGAAAGCAATAAGCTTTCAGTAACAGCAATTTCAACATCAAAACTAGATACATTAACGGTTCTCATACCAACAAACCATGCAAAGGTTGAAACACCTAATACAACAGCTGTTAAAGCTGAAACCGCAACCAGATTTCTGATACGTTTAGCACGTCTTTTATTTTGTTTTGGCATAAATACATCTCTCCTTCGTTTTCAATAATTCCTAATAAATTAATTAGTTCACACTAAAAAAGCATAGAATTACCTCGTGTTATTTTAATCTAGTATGCATTTTTATTGTAACACAAATACGCAAATTGTCAACATTATTCGACATTTTTAGTGTTTCGAAAAAACACCAATTATTCTTTTTTATTCTCAATTTTATTGAATTTTTCAACCTGAGCCATAAACCAAATTTTTTCAACTGGCATTTCACTTTCTCCTATTTTTTTAACTCTTAATAATAATTTAATTTTTTCTAATAGAGAATTCAAATCACCAGAATTTAATACTTCTTCCGTTAAATTAATATTATCAAGACGATACTTATTCATAATAATTTTAGCTACATCAGTTTCTTCAAATAAAAGGATACCATCAATAATAACATTATTAGGATTCATCGCAAATAAATCAAACTCATCACTATATTTAATTATTTCATCATAATTAGTAATATTAAATACTTTTTTTATTGTTATTTTTTTAAAATAGTCAAAACTATAATATAAATGCAGTAATTCAGATACTAATAGAGAATCACTTAAAATAGATAGTACTTTATCCTTAAAATATTCTTCATCATATAATTTATATAAATCATATAATTCTTTAGCTTGTTTAATAGAATCAATTTTTAATTGTTTTACTTCATTATTTCTAGATTTAAAGAAACCATCTTTATCAGAAAATATTTTTTTGTTAGTTTTTCTAAGTTTAGCTTCTTTTTCATTGATTTGAGATTCAATACTTTTAAGATTTTTACTAACTTCCCCTTTATTAGAATTCTTTTCATCACTTGGAATTTGTTTTTCATACTCATTTTTAAAATCTTTAATTAACGGGGTAACCTTTATATAATTATCATACTCTTCGATATTTATTTTAAGTTTTTCTAAATTATCATAAAATTTATCCATAACTATTTTATCATCAAGTTTTGAAGGATCAACCATCAAAGAAGTATAAGCTCCTGTCCTAACTTTACTATCCTCAAAATAATTATTAATATCAATAGTTCCTTCTTTAGCTAAATCAATGATATCACTTATGTTTTCTCTACTGGCAATATCAAGTTCATTATAAGTAACCTTTAATTGATCTAAACAATCTTCATAATCACTAACTTTATTTTCTAACTTTACTGTCCTTTGAAGCTTAATAATGTAGTTAACAAATTTTTTTTCAAATTCTTTTATTAATTTTCTAAAGTTTAATTCAATATGTTGAATAATTTCTGGATTAGCCCAGTATATCTTTTCAAATATTTCAGAAACCTTACTATAACTTTTACTTTTCTTATTTCTAACCTCTAAAAAGGAAGTCATATATTGGCGTACATAACAAGTATAATCAAAATCACCACTTGGAAGCTTAATTCCTGCCAATTCAAATTTATCTAAAAATTGGTTGATAATATTGTTTAAAGAACTAAAATTAAAATCATAATAGTTACTTATTTGAAATAATAAATTATCAAACCCCATTTTTTCAAAATAGGTATTAGTAGGATTTAAGATGAATCTAACACGTTCTAAAGTAGTAACACGTTCTCTTAGTTTATCTAATTCTTTAACATTACTACCAATACTAAACGACTTACTTTTTGTATCTAAGTATTTTTTTACCGCAACTTTATATATTTTATATTTACCTGAAACTTCATCTATTTTTTTATCAAATTTTCTAATATTAGTCTTTGTTTTAGTAGGCATAGAGGAGAACAAGGTCTTTTTTGCTTCAATATCTTCATCAATAAATTTTAAAAAATTATTCATTTTGATCATTTTCCTCCTCTTCTGACATTATTTTTTTATCACTTAGAAAAATTAAAAAATCATTTATATCTTCATAAACCTTGATTAATTCACTTAAATTAAGATTTGATAAATCAAAATTAACTTTATTTTCTTCTTTCTTCATATTATCA
>JBBAEV010000020.1:0-16589 GCA_041655735.1 Bacilli bacterium
ATAGGAGTCATTTGGGAGTCAACATATTTTATGGCATAATAAAACCCTTACATTGTAAGGGTTAATTATCAAGTGGTCGGGAAGACAGGATTTGAACCTGCAACCACCTGGTCCCAAACCAGGTGCTCTACCAAGTTGAGCCACTTCCCGAATAAAGTACCTCAAAAGAGGTACGACGTAATAATATCATAATTTCTATATTAAATCAATATGTATACAATTAATTTATTTCTTTAAATCTTTTTATACCCCATGTATTTAATAATATATGTTCTATTATACTAATTAGCGCAAATACTGCTAAAACAATTGAAATAAATACATTAAAGTTAATACTACTTCCAAATGCACCATATATACCTACTACACTAAACATTATAACCAAAGGTAAAATAACTGCTATTATTACACTCATACTTTGTTTTACTACTACTACATCATTTATCGCATCCATTTTAGGAAACTTTAAATTAACTAATAAACCAAATTGAGATATCATAAATGATGACAATACCGCTAAAATCATAAGTACTAATAATTGAATAAATGTTAAAATAAAAGTAAATTTAAGGACTATTAATGATATCAATAATATAGGCAAAGCTATAAATAAATTAAGTAATAATTTACTATTTAGTATTTTCTTTGGTTCTAGAGGTAATGATTTTAATATCCAAAAATTTTTTCCTTCAATAGAAATAGATGCAGATGCAGTATCAGTCATAAATACTACAAAAGTAACCATAGCAGCTAACATCATAAAAGGAGTAGCTTGACCTGCATTTACTTCTAATAATTCATATATTTTATTTTGATTGATAAAGAAACTTGCGATAACCATAATAAAAATTAATACTTGCCCAAAACCTGTATTAAATACATATATTGGGGAAGAAAAATATCTTTTTAAATCTTTTTTAAATAATGCTTTTTTAATAGATCCTGGTTTTAAACTAGTTATATTATAATTAGAAGCCGTTTTATGTTCTCCAAGTTTTAATATTATTGATTTATATTTTCTATTTAATATAAACATGAATAATGAAAATATTCCAATGTTTATTACTATAAAGATAAGAATAGATAATAGGTCATATTCTAAGAATACTTTACTTATTAAATATATAGGATAAAAACCATATTTAAGTATTTTTAAAACCAATTCCATGTCGTTTACAATATGTCTTAATATAGTTGGTGCATAACCAGATCCTGCCATAATAGTTAAAATAAAGATAAAAGATATAATTATTTCAAACCAATTCTTTTTATTACTTTTTGCAGTTAATCTAGCTATAACATAACCTATTAAACAAGCTAAAATAGTAGGTATTACTGGCAGTAATATTATAGATATAAATACTAATAAATAATAAGTACTTGGTACAACTGTTTTAATATCGTATATTACTACAGCTGGTAGCATAAAAAAGAATGCCATTAGTAAATTAGATATAATTAAATTCAATAATCTACTCATTAAAATAGTGTTTGATTTAATAGGCATTGAAAACAACATATCATTATCATTAGTATTAAATAATCCTGCTTTTGCACTATACAATGTAAACGTAAAGGTCATAGTGATAGACAAAATAAAAAAGATAATTAATAAAAATGGTAACATATTATATTTTTCTAAAAAGTCAGATGCCATATAAGCATAAAAAGTTACTGTTCCTAAAAGGTATAAGATAAGGGAAGCTATAAGAAAACCATATAAGAATATTTTACTTTTCTTTTTCTTTAACAATTTGTTTATTTTAAATGTATTAAGAAAATTATTTTTTAATAATACCCATAATGTTTTCATTATTCATTTATCCCCAAGAAGATAGATTCTAAATCCTTATCACCTTTTATTTTACTTAATTCACCACAAGCTACAAGTTTTCCATCTTTTATAATTCCTACCCTGTCACATAACTTCTCTACCACCTCTAAAACATGAGAAGAAAAGAATATAGAACATCCTTCTTTACATAGATTTTTCATTATTTTTTTTAAAGCAAAACTTGCTTTAGGATCTAATCCAACAAAAGGTTCATCTAATATTAATAATTTTGGTTTATGAATAAGTGCTGATATAACTACTAGTTTTTGTTTCATACCATGAGAATAGCTAGATATTAAATCTCCTAAATTAGGAAGCAATTCAAATGTAGTAGCATATTTATTAATTAATTCTTCCCTTTCTTCTTTAGAAATACCAAATATATCAGCCACAAAATTTAAATAACCTATTCCTGTTAGAGACATATATACATCTGGATTATCAGGTATATAAGCTATCTTTTTTTTACATTCTAATGGATTATCTTTGACAGATATACCATCAATTAGGATTTCTCCTTCTGTAATTTCATTAATACCAACAATAGACTTAATAGTAGTAGTTTTACCCGCACCATTATGACCTATAAAACCAAATATTTCTCCTTTTTTAATATGAAGATTTAAATCATCTACTGCTTTTTTAGTATTATTTCCGTATACTTTGGAAAAATGTTTTATCTTTAACATACCCTCACCTCTAATATATTATATCATAAAGACATAAAAAAATAATAGAAATCTATTATTTATATATAAAATGGCGCGCCCAATAGGAGTCGAACCCATAACCTTTTGATCCGTAGTCAAATGCTCTATCCAATTGAGCTATGGGCGCATTAATAAACTTATAAATGTATTAAGATAATAACACAAAATAAGAATTAATTCAATATTTTAATGATTATATACAAATATAAATAAAAACTCTATAAATACTTATAGAGTTTCATCAGCATGCATATATCTTTTCATTCTTTTTTTGTATTCAGCTTCACCCTCACCATATCTTTCCCCTCCGTGCGCAACCATAGCTTTAGACCAGGTTAATAAACCTTCATTTGATTTATTACTTTCTCCTTCTAAAAGCTCAAGCGCAACAGTAAGAAGGAAACGGCGACAATCAGTCTTACGAGCTTGATCTAAAGCTTCATAACAGTCTTCTTCGGTGGCTCCTAAATTAATTATTAAATTAATAAAAGTTATTGCGTCTGTCATATCTTCAGAATTATGACTTATAGAATGTATTTGTTCAAGTACTTTGCAGAAAAACTTAATATTTTTCTCACTAGAATTATCACATAAGATATTATTTTCTAACTCAGGAATCATATCAATTATTTTTTCTAATTCTTTACTATCAAAACAGTCCATTCCGTCTCCAGAGAAAACACTGGAAAATTGCTCGCAAACATAAAAATATGTATCACAGCAAGTAAAACGAACTACAAAAGATCTTGTGCATAGTTTCTCCATCATTCCCCAAATTTTTGATGAGTCATTATAATTGCCCCCCACAATTGCTTCTACTTTCATTGTTTGTTTAGCTAATGCAACAATTAGCCCTAATGTATCATTTGTTATCCCTTGACTTTCTCTTCCAAAATCAAAATCTTCATCCATTTTTTTACCTTCTTTAAATAACAACTATTATATACCAAACAAAACAATTGTCAAATAAAAAATGAACCTATGTTCATTTTTGACTTATATATGGTGGCTCCGGACAGAATTGAACTGCCGACACACGGATTTTCAGTCCGTTGCTCTACCGACTGAGCTACGAAGCCATATGGCGGTCCCGACGAGGATTGAACTCGCGATTTCCAGTGTGACAGACTGGCGTGTTAACCACTACACTACGAGACCATAACAAAAAGAAATAATTTATTAGCTAATATTATTAACTAATAATTTCTTTCTTTTGTTGTAATAATATTATATAACATTGAGAGTAAATGTCAAGGTTTATAAAATTATATTTTAGTTTACAAAATAGGTTATTTAAACACTATTCCTTCTCTAATCTAGATATTTTATTTGATAAAAAGAACCCTCCTATTAATAATAATATACAAATAAATCCTTCTAAGTTCCAATTAAAGCCAGGATATATTATAGGAATACTACCAATTACAAAACCAGATATAGCACTATAGGATATAGCATAATATTTTTCTATTAAATGAGATAATAATTTTATTAAAACTATAGCTCCTATTATAAAACCTAATACTAAAGGAATTAGTTTTATAAGTAAAGCTGAACCTATCATAAAAGGATTAGTAAATGCCGCAATAGCATTTATCACTACAGTATATGTACCTATTAACATTAATAGTTGAAAATTACTAACACCAGGTATAATAGTACCTATTGATAAAAATATACCACTTATAAATAATCTAATAGTAGATACATCTATTATATTATCAGTTTGAACAATACCAAAGGCATTATTTTTATCTAAAATAACTAAAATAGTAGCGAATACAAAGGTAATCATACATGCAATATAATTAAATTGCCCTTTTTTACTTTTAATATGGCGAAATAACACAGGAACACTTCCTATAATGAATCCCATAAAAGTAAATTGAATAGGATTAGCAAATTTATCAAATAAATATTGTAGTAATTTGCTCACAACTAATATCCCTAAAACAATACCAGTACCTATAGGTATTAAATACATCATATTCTTTTTAAAATTTTTAAACAAATGGCTAACAGCATTTAATAATTTATCATATATACCAAATATAACTGCTAATACCCCACCACTAACACCAGGTATAATCATTGCAGCACCAATTATTAATCCTTTTAAGAATTCCATTATAAAAACACCTCTATTTGTATTTTATTCTATTAATTCTAATTTTAATTATATCATTTTATTTAATAATTAAAAAGAATTATCTTTCGATAATTCTTTATTTATTCTCATCATATTTTTCTTTTACTTCTTCGTATCTAGAAAAATCTGTATGATTATCTACTATGTCTTTATATGTACTTAGCACTTCGTCTTTTATTGTTTCTTCATCATCTTCATATATTGGAGTATTATCTAATGTAAATTCACCAATATAGATATCAAATAACTTATCATATTCAGTTTTTACTTTTGTTTCTGAAGAGTACTTTTCTACATATGTATCATAATCTAAAATAATATCTTTAAATTCATTCCAAGACCCTAATAAAGCTGCATCTTTATATAAATCATTAGTATTATTATTTTTATATATTTCATTTTTTAATACGTAATAATCTCTTCTGGCCTCTGTTAGTTGATTTTTAAAAGTATTATGTATTTTTGCATAATTAATACCTAAAAAATATGTACCCTCAGTATTATCAATATAATAATAATCTGATAATGGCATATTATATACAATTATAGTAGATAATTCAAAATCTGCATCGCTAGATAAATTGGCTAATTTATCATTATAATCTTCTATTTCAGTAAGTAAAAAGTCTTCAAAAGATTCCATATCAATAGTAGTTAATGTATCTTTATCTTTTAACTCATCAACTTTAGTAGTAATGTCTTGATTTAACTTAGTAGATAATTCATCAAAATCATTTAAATAAGCTTCTTTTTTAGTACTTTCAGCAGAATTTAAATCATCATCAACATTTATTTCGTTTTCATTAATCATTTCATTTAAATATGCCTTATTATCGAAATTAAGATCTTCTATTTCCTCTTTTTCTTCCTCTTTTGTTTTTTCATTCTTCTTATTATTTAAATCAACCCATTCATACTGATCATTTAACAAATATAATCCTACCCAAAATATAGTTGTGATTAAAGCTGTTATAAATATTATTAATCCTTTCTTTGTATGTGGTTCTTCCATTTTATTCCTCCTATTTTATTTGTATATGAATTATAACACCCTCTAATTATATATTCTACACAATCATCCTTTAAAATATGACTTTTTACATAAAAATGTAAATAAAAGGGAATAACAATAATGGTGATTACAATGCTTTCAGGTGATGAGATACTATGTACAATAACTACTAATATAATAATATTTTTTACTTTATTAGTAGTTGCGAGATTAATGGGTAAAAAACAATTAAGTCAACTTACTTTCTTTAATTATATAACTGGTATTACAATAGGATCTATTGCGGCTAATGCAGTAAATATTGATAATAGTACTAATTATGATGATTATATAGGAGTTATAATTTGGTTTGTTTTTACTATAATTATAAGTATAATTACTTTAAAATCATCAAGATTAAGAACGATTTTTGATGGTGAACCTGCTATTGTGATTAAAAAAGGTAAAATACAAGATAAAATTCTTAAATCATTAAGATTAAATCTCAATGATTTAACAATGTTATTGAGAGAAAAAAATGTTTTTAATATTAGCGATGTTGATTATGCAATATTAGAAACAAATGGCAAAATATCAATTTTGAAAAAAGAAGGCTACAATCTAGTCACAAAAGAAGATATGAATATAAAAACTAATACTAAACCATTTATTAATACTTCAGTAATTATAGATGGTAATTTAATAAAAAACAACCTAAAAGAATTAAATATAAAAGAAGTGTGGTTAAAACAAGAACTAAAGAAACAAAACATTAAAGACTATAAAGATGTGTTGTATGCAGAAGTAAAAAATAATGGCACTTTATATGTAGATAAAGAGGAATAAAGAACTTACAATTGTAAGTTTTTTAATTTAATACCTCTTCTTTTAATTCTTTAAAACCATTTCTACTCCACAACCATAAAGCAGTATGAATATCAATTGGTTTATATTTTGTTCCTTTAAACAATACATTCCATCTATCTATAACTATTTGCTGTACATTATTATTATTTAATTCTATTTCATTTATTAATCCTAATCTATGAGTAGCCTTTACTACATGAGTATCAGGGGCTACTGTTAAACATTCAATGTTTTTATATTTTTTGTCAGTATATTGATATATTACATACAGCCAGTAATTACATATTTTCGTACCTGATAAATAAGGAAATTTATGTTTGTTTTCTTTTTGAATAAAATCCCTTATTTTATTAACATCATTATCAAACTCTATAAATAATTTTCTAATATCACCATTATATAATTCTACTATGGTATTACATAGTTTAATCCATATTTCGGTTTGTTTATTTTTTTGTAATGCTACTTTATATTTTATTAAAGCTGATTGTATTTTTTTAAATGGAGTATTTACTACAATTTTAGGATTAAATACAAAATTAGTTTCTTTATCATTATATGTTTTTAAAGCGCTTTCCCATAGAACATAAGAATTCCTTTGGTAATTTAAAGCCATAGGTAAAGTAAAATATAAATAATTTTCTAAACTATCTTTACTTAAATGAGGATTACTATCTTCGGGCATTACTTCCCCACCAAGTTCACCATTTTTATACATATCATATAATATATCTATTTTATGTAGAATGCATTTTTTATCCATAGTAACCCCCTTGTTATAAATCAGTTAAATTTTGTAATGCCATTTTTGAATTATAATTACCTACTATGGGTGATTTATCTAATTCTATCGCATAAGCACACAAGTCCCAAACATTATTATCCATATGATACGAGATATAATTATTTTTATTAATTGTAATACCTAATAGGAAATAACCTTCCATAACAGTATTATCATTATGTTTTCTTGTCTTCCATACAACTAAATCTTTTCTGTTTGATTTACTAATAAATTGACATAATTTAATGAGTAACATTTGGCGATGTTTATATAATTCACCAAAAGTATGCCAACCATCACTAATTAAGTCTACATCTATATTACTATTTTTAATTAAGTTATTTATCTCATTTATTTTATTCATATTAACACCTCTATATTTTATTATAATAGATAATCATAGAAAAAGGAATTATCAATTTTGATAATTCCTTATATTCATTGGTTGCGGGGGCAGGATTTGAACCTACGGCCTTTGGGTTATGAGCCCAACGAGCTACCGGACTGCTCCACCCCGCGATTTAATTTATGGCGGAGGAAAAGGGATTCGAACCCCTGCGCCGCTTTCACGACCTGTCGGTTTTCAAGACCGATCCCTTCAACCAGACTTGGGTATTCCTCCGTATTGGTGCCTAGAGCCGGAATTGAACCGGCACGGGATTGCTCCCGCAGGATTTTAAGTCCTGTGCGTCTACCTATTCCGCCACCCAGGCATATTATGGTGTCCCGTACAGAACTCGAATCTGTGACCCTTTGATTAAAAGTCAAATGCTCTACCAACTGAGCTAACGGGACGTGTTAAATTATTGGCTGCCTCGGCTGGATTCGAACCAACGAATGTCAGAGTCAAAGTCTGATGCCTTACCGCTTGGCTACGAGGCAATATTATGGTGGAGGGGGAAGGATTTGAACCTCCGAAACCAAGGTAACAGATTTCTTACCACTACAATTTTCATTGCCACCATATGTTTGTGGTCTGGACTTTCTCTTTACCATAGATTAAAATCCTTAGGTACTTAGTATAAAGCCTCTACACACGGAGATTTAATATGTTATCCAAACTAAATTCTTTATAATGATTTTTCAAAGGATGTTTTTTATTATCAGAATAATCAATATTAATAGTTCTTTTACCTTTTACTTCTTCAAAAGGAATTAAACAAGAATAATTTGGAAATAAATCAGAAAATAAGAAGAAATAATCCACTTCATTAGAAGTATATTTTTTTACTTCTATATGAGAATTATTATGGTATGTTTTTGTTAGTTCATACACAACACATTTTTCTGATTTGGGAGTAAACTTTGATGTTTTACATTGAATTTTATAATATTTATTTTTAATTTCAACTAGTATATCAACACCATCATCTACTAATGGCTTATAGACTTTAATATTTCGGGTCATAAACTCATATATAGCTTTCTGAACACCTATTTCTCCTTGAAGCCTATATGCCATATCAAACCTCCTTGCTCGGGATTGCCATTTTAAAGGGTTCCCCGAATTAGCTAAGTTTTTCATCTTATAATTTCTTATAAGAGCTGCAATTATTTACAGTCTGCCGCGTTTGACCACTTCGCTACCCCTCCAATATAAATGGTGCCGAAAGTAGGAATCGAACCCACAACCTACTGATTACAAGTCAGTTGCTCTACCAATTGAGCTATTTCGGCATAAATGGTGGACGATGTAGGACTCGAACCTACGACCCCCTGCTTGTAAGGCAGGTGCTCTAACCAACTGAGCTAATCGTCCATGGTAATCAATGTGATAGACTTTTATAATATAACATCTCTACATTTGTTTGTCAATACTATATAAAGTTTAAATTATTCATTTTTTTTGACTTTACACATTAACTATTATCCATTTCTTTTATCTTATTTTTTATCCAATCTTTCAATTTATTCCTTAAAGGATTAAATCCATTTTTTGTTTCTATTATTATATTCTTTTTATTTTTCCCTGATTTATAATTTATATCTTTTATACTTAATTTTAATTGCTTATTTTTGTTATCTATATCTATAACTTTTACATATATAGTTTCTCCGATATTAATAAAATCATTTATACTTCTCACAAATCGATAAGATAATTCAGATATATGAATAAGTCCATTATATTCCTTATCAATATTAACAAATACTCCGTAGTTTTCTATTCCAGTAACATTTCCTTTTATTATATTTCCTTTTTCATATTTATTCATGATGTCACCTCTTATTCGAATTATATCATATTTATAAAAAAAAATATTCTTTACTATATTATATTTTACATTTATAATCAATTTAGGTGATATAAATGAACGAACTAGAAGAAAAAGTAATTGAGGTATTAGATAAAATTAAACCCTATTTACAAAAAGATGGGGGCGATGTAGAGTTTGTAAAGGTAGAAAAAGATACTGTTTATGTAAGAGTTCTTGGTGCGTGTGTTAATTGCGCAATGTTTGAAATGACATTAAAAAATGGTATAGAACTCGCTCTTACTTCTGAAATACCTGAAATAAAAAAAGTAATAAATATTGAATAATTTATTACTTTTTTATTAACCACTCTACTTTGGGTATAAAAGTAATAGTATTTAAATAATTATATATATCATATAAATATTCCTCATAATCAGATACCTTATTTATAATAGGTATAATTTCCTCTTCTTTCATTTTTTGATCTATTATTTTTTCAAAAATATCAAAGTAATAAGAGGGATATAATAATCTACCAAATAAAAATCGAAGCCCATATTCAGAAAAAGGATTATGGGTAAAATATTCATGAAGTTCTGGCCATATGTTTTTATTTTCATAAAAACTAGTTTTTATATATTCACTTAAGTCTCTTACTTTATGGTCTACAATAAGATTTAAGGGATTATAAAAATCATATAAAGTAGCATCTTTTTCAATTCTACGATGAGATACAACAAATGCATCTAATGGCATAGTTTTAGACTCTATAGTAGTATATTTTATATACGATATCGCATTTTCAGCCATACCTATATAATAACTTATAGAGTCACTTAATATAGGATATTTTTTCCCAAATTCACTTATTTGATATTCTAAATAATCAACTTTATTGGTCCATAATTGAAACCAATTTATTCTACTTAAAGAAGGATTATATTGGACTCCTATTGATTTTAAGGCAATATCGTGAATGTCAGATAAATCACCTGCCTTAATATCATTGACATAGACTTTCATAAGTATATATGGTATATTATTAACATATGTTAGAGGTTGATTTTCTTTATTTAAAATTATTTCATGAACTAATATATTTTTTTTTATTAGTTCTTGGTGTAGAGAAAAAATATCCTTTATTTCATTAAGAGGTCGTTCATAAGGAACTAAATAATATTTATCATTATTAATGGGAAAAAGAAAATGATTATTAATTTGTCTAATAACCTCAGGATATAAATTATAATAGTAATTTATTACATTTTTCATATTAATTACCTCATAAAATTGTATGAAAAATTAATATTATTTATGATAGGAGAATATATATGGATTTAAAAAAAATAGCATTAAATAGATTGAAAGATCGCGGCGTTAGTATTAATGACATGGCTAAAATAGTATATGATATTCAAAAAGACTTTATTGATGATATTGATATTAAAAAGTGTGAAGAAACTATATTATTAATATTAAATAAACGAGAAGTTATTAATGCAGTACTTACTGGAATTGCGATAGATGAGGGAGTAGAAAAAGGTATTTTTGATGAACACATATATAAAATAATTATGGAAGATCAAGGTTTATATGGCGTGGATGAAATATTAGCACTTAGCATTGTAAATATATATGGTTCTATTGCGCTGACTAATTTTGGTTATGTTGATAAATGCAAACCAGGAATAATAGGAATAATTGATAAAGAGGGGAAAGAAAGTAATAAGTGTCATACTTTTTTAGATGATATTGTAGGAGCTATTGTAGCTGCGGCTGCGAGTAGACTAGCTCATCATAATGAAGATAAATAAAAAAGCTATTTACATAGCTTTTTTATTTTCCACCTAACGTGTGTTCTCCAGTATACTGTTCTGATTCTCTTGGAGGACTTCCTAAATCTGTTAATATTTGAGAAGTATCCTCTTTATTAATACCTAAAGTTTTTAAAACTGCCCTTATTGTTTCGGGGTTTTCATCCTTATGGTTACTTTCTATAATCTCCTTAGCTCTTTCAGGAGATAGGGCTAACCCTGGAACTGTTTGTTCAGGAGTTACAGAAGTCATTGATTCTTCTGGGGCTGTATGTCTCCCTCTTGAATTACGATTATTATTAGATATAAATTCTATTCCTAAATCAACAAACTCTTCATCATTCCCTCTTTGTTTTGTTTCATTTCTTATATTTTCAACTTGCTCAGGATCTAATACAGAGGCGATTAACTCTCCTGTTTTTGACAATAGGTTTTTAAACTTTCTTTGTAATTTTTCATGTTCTGCAACTGGTATTAACTGACCTGCTTCTAATCTTATGTTTTGTGTGTTATTTTTTTGGAGAGTCATAACCCATTCATTAAGTTTAGATAATTGATCTGTTGTTTCTTCTGCCAATTTCTTCATTTCTAAATACATTGTCGCTAATTGTTCTTTAGGTATTTCTAAAAATTCCCTAATATCTGGTTTTTCCCCTTGAGATGGCTGTAAATTATTCCCTAAAGATTTATCAGTATTCCTTTTTTCGTCTTTTTCTAACTCATGTAGTCTTTCAAATTCATTATTAGGGATAGCCGTTTCAAGTTTCTTTTGAAAATATTGATATCCCTTTTTAATAACCCATCTTACAGGGCTCATAAGAACTACGGGAATAGATAAAAAGACTTTTGCTCCTAAAAATTTAAAAACATAACGAGTTTTTGCCAAAGGCTTCATATTGCTTTTTATTAAACCAATTTCTTTTCTTTTTTCTCCGCCTGTTTTGTTAAATTCTTCTTGAACAGAATCTATTTGTTCTACCACATTAGTAATCTCGCCTTTTTTTCCTGCATCATATAATTGTTCCGCTTGGTTGCCCATGTCTTTTAAGAACTTCTTATATTCTTTTGAAGCTTTTTTAAATGGTGCGAGTTCCTGTTTGTTATTTTCCATTACTTTATTTGCCCATTTAAAATGATCAGAAAGTTTTTGCTTTAAAACAAATTTTCTAATTTGACCTATTACTTTTTCTAATTTCTCATTCATCTAAAAAACCTCCCTATTGTGATTCGGCTTGTTTCTTTATATCATTTAATACATTTTGTATTAGTTTTTCGTCTTTTTCATCTTCTAGTGATTTTAAAGTTGGTTGTTCTCCTGATTCATCTACAATAGAAGCATATATTGCCACATTACCATTTTCATCTTCTTTATTAGCAGTATAAATCATATAATGTTTTTTTGTTTCTTCTGAAGTAAACTCATATAAAACTTCACACTCCATAGCATTCCCTTCAGTATCTTCAATAGTTATTTTCTCTAATTGTTCTTCTTGTTCTGGAGTTTCATTGTTTACTTCCGTATTCATATCAACAGGAGTATCTTCTCCTTTAAATTCATTATTATTCTCTGGGATCTCTATAGAGTCTTCTGCATTAACTGGTGCTTCAGTTACTACTGGCTCCTCTACTGGGTTTATTTCTGTATTTTTATTTTGTTCTTCATTCATCATTTAGTCCTCCTCTTTATTCTTTATATAATATAGTATACCATATTTTTATTAAATCACCTAGAAAAACACATATTATTTTACAATATTATGTGTTTTTTTTATAACAAAGTACTTACAACCATAAGCACATTGTTCTTTTAGATAATTATCTAATAATTTAATATTATTAATAGGTTTTACATTCTTATTTTTATTATCATAAAAACCTTTTAATCTTAATTTGTTATAAGAATAATCTCCTGCTATATAGTCAAACTTATTAAAATAATCAGTATATAATTCTTTAAATTCTGTTTCGTCAAAAATACTGTAATCATCCTTTATTATTTCATATTCAGTGCCTTCTACTATTATTTTCATAATATCACCTCTATTTATAATCTTTCTGATATGCCGGTAATTGACTGTTATATTTTTCAATATCAGAATTAGACTTCCAAGTCATATAACCATCTGTTAATCCAGCATCAAATAAAGCTTTTATTTCCTTATAAACATATTCAGCATTAACATCTAATCCTCCTGAATGTTTATATGGGGGAACATCATACGCCTGAATCCAAGTTCTAAGTTTAGCCGGTTTTTTTATTTCCTTCTGTCTAAGCATAACATAACTACCCCATTTTGTTAAAATATCATAGGGAACTGTCCAAACAGGAACATCAAAGCCATATTCATATTTACTAAAGTGATCTGGATATGGCATACCACTAATGACATCTACAACATTACTAATAGCTGGCCAATATTGTCCATAAGCTGTAACATAACCATTAGCTGATTCACCGAAAACATCAGCTGATAGATAAACATTTAATTTATGTAACTGATCTCTCGCATACATTAAAAAACATTGTATTGCTTGTGCTTTTTCTTCATTGTAATCATTATGAAAATCTACTAATCCTTGTGATTCTGGTTCTTTTATTAAATCAGGAAATCTAATATAGTCAAATTGTATTTCATTAAAACCCATTTCTTCTACAGCTTCTTTAGCTAAATTAACATTAAATTCCCAAACTGATCTTTGAAATGGACTAGGCCAATATGTTCCTTGATGAAGATAGGGATTATTAGTACCTTTCTTTACCATAGAATATTCTGGATGATCATTTACAAAATATTCATCTTTAAATACAGTGATTCTACCTATCACATAAAATCCTGCATTTTTTAATTTTTGAATTGCATTTTTATAATTTTCAAAACTATTATTAGCTTTTTTATAATTAGTTGGTGAATATTCTTTCATTACTTCTGATTTATATCCAGGCATTTTATTATCCTTTATATCAACGACAAAAGCATTTATTTTCGTATCTTCCGCAAGAGATATATATTTATCAACATTATTTATTACTGAACTGCTACTATTTAAATACCAAGCATAAACAGGATCTGGCATAAGATTATCTTTAAATACTGGTTTATCCCAAGGATAATAATCTAAATTAGCCGGACTCCCACCTCCCAAAGTATTACCCTTAATAGTATGGAATTTATATATTTCATCAGGTTTATAATGCGCTAAGGCTTCTTTTTCAGATAAAACAATGTACTTACCATAAACATATCCTTCTTTATTATCCTTTTTTACTTTATATGTTGTTATAGTACCATTATCGTTTAAGCCATAATAATCTACTACTTCTAATTTATCTCCTTTTTTTAATACATCATATATATTATTAGTATCTTTATCTTCATATAAAACTGTTGATGTCCTGACAAATATCTCCTTTTCTAATACAATACTCTCTTTATCTTTTGCTAAATTGTTTTTATTTACATAATAAGCATTATTATTAACTTTTATATAGTTATAAATAACGTTATCTTTCTCTATTGTTTTTGATTCTTTTTCAACAACTATCCCTCTCGGCAAATTGGTTAATTGTTTTAGATTTTCATCATATAAAGGAATAGTATAAGATAAACCTGCTAAATAATATTCATCTTGATTAACAATCATTTTGAATACTCCTTTCAAGGTCATAAAAATAATAAATAATATTAAAAAAGAGCCTATTATAGGTTTTATTTTATATTTAAATTTCCTCTTTGCCATAGAAAATCACCTATAATAATATTAACATAATAAAGTTGTTTATTCTAGAGGTAAAGAAAAAATAGGTGATGAATTTGTGATACCATTTTGATAATATCTAGGAACAGAACCTTGAATCATTTTTATCGCTATAGGAATATCGTTATCAATAGTTATTTTTTTAGAAGCTATTGGTAAAATGATTTGTTCACTTACTTCTACATGAATTAATATTTCTAATAAAGCATTATTAATACCATAGGGCTCTATTTTAGTATCAATATTACTGCTAACATTACCCACTAGATTTAATCTAACTGGTATTTTAGGACCAATATTAGCTAAAAAAGTATTACCAGTATATGCTAAAAGAGGGACTTCGTATATTATACCTTTTTTTAGTTTCCTTTTATCGTATTCTGAAAAAATATTTTCAGAATCTTTTATTATATCTATTTTCCCTTGTTCTACAGCAATTAAATTATCTTGAATTAAATCAGAAATACTACTAAGTATATCGTTTACCACAATAGAGTTAAAATCTATTGATTGTATATTACCGCTAGAATCTTGGACAATAGTAAATAATTTATCCACCTCTACATTATCAGTAATAACTTGTTTAGTAATAGCTTTATTAATTATTAAATTAGCTATCTTTTGTGTTTCTAACGAAGCATAATCTAAAAGATATGGAGTAATTTTTTTATTAACATATGAAATAGCATTAAAAGCTAAAATTATAGATAAAATTGTTGTTATGATAATTTTAGAAACTCTTGATTTCTTTTTTTTCCTTTTTAAAGTCATTCTCCGCACATTATCACCTATTAATATATATGTTTGTTATAAAAATTTATATTATGGGTAAAATTATTAATGAAAGGAGCATTATGATAGCAAAAGACATTATGACTGAAAATGTCATCTATAAAAATAGTGATGATAGTATGTTAGAAGTAGCCAATACAATGAAAGAAAATGATATAGGATTAATCCCAATAGTTGAGGATAATAAAGTTATAGGGGTAATAACTGATAGAGATATAGTAATAAGAGCATTAGTAAATAATGCTGATATAAAAACAGAGGCAAAAAAATATATAACAAAAGATGTTATATCAGTTAAATCAAAAGATAAAATTGATAAAGTATTTAATTTAATGCAGGAGCATCAAATAAAAAGAATATTAGTAATAGATAAAAAGGAACTAGTTGGTGTTATTTCTTTATCAGATTTAATAAATAGATGTGATGAAGATTTATTAACATTTAATACCATAAAAAACATATATAAACATAATACTATAAAAGGATCAGAAGAAGCAGAAGTAGATGATTTCCCACTATAAAAAAAAGACATTCAATGTCTTTTTATAATGATATATAGTTATTTGCGATAAATAATACTACTATAGTAACAATAACTCCCAATAAAAATAATAATATTCTTATAATTGTATTGTTAGACTTTACAGTTTTATTTATATTTTCTAATCCTTCAATATCATTTTTAGTGAATTTA
>JBBAEV010000021.1:0-16175 GCA_041655735.1 Bacilli bacterium
GGTCGGAACTTACCCGACAAGGAATTTCGCTACCTTAGGACCGTTATAGTTACGGCCGCCGTTCACTGGGGCTTCAGTTCGAAGCTTTGTCAATTGACGAATCAATATACTAACCTCTTGCCTTAACCTTCCAGCACTGGGCAGGCGTCAGCCCCTATACATCACCTTACGGTTTAGCAGAGACCTGTGTTTTTGGTAAACAGTCGCCTGGGCCTTTTCACTGCGGGTCTCCGAAGAGACCACCCCTTCTCCCGAAGTTACGGGGTCATTTTGCCGAGTTCCTTAGCCATAGTTCTCTCGCTCACCTTAGGATACTCTCCTTGCCCACCTGTGTCGGTTCTCGGTACGGGCACCTATATGATTAACCATAGAAGTTTTTCCTGGAAGTATGGCGTCAGAAGAGTTAGAAACCCAAGGGTTTCATCCCCATCACACTTCAGTTGAACGATATACGGATTTTCCAATATATCAACCTTTGTGCTTAGACCAGAATCCAATAACTGGATCTTCCTAGCCTCCTTCGTCACTCCATCTGTCATATAGGTGGTACAGGAATATAAACCTGTTGTCCATCGACTACGCCTTTCGGCCTCGCCTTAGGACCCGACTAACCCTGGGAGGACGAACCTGGCCCAGGAAACCTTAGGCAAACGGTGGGAGGGATTCTCACCCTCCTTGCGTTACTCACGCCGGCATTCTCACTTCTAAGCGCTCCAGCAGTCCTCACGGTCCACCTTCAACGCCCTTAGAACGCTCCCCTACCATTTATAAATAAATCCGCAGTTTCGGTACCATGCTTAGCCCCGGTACATTTTCGGCGCAGTGCCACTAGACTAGTGAGCTATTACGCACTCTTTAAAGGATGGCTGCTTCTAAGCCAACCTCCTAGCTGTTTTGACAGCTCCACTTCCTTTCCCACTTAGCATGAATTTTGGGACCTTAACTGGCGGTCTGGGTTGTTTCCCTCTCGCGTATGGACGTTATCACCCATACACTGACTCCTGAAAATATTATCCTGGCATTCGGAGTTTGATTACACTCAGTACAGCTAGATGCCGCCATCGTATATTCAGTGCTCTACCTCCAGGTAACTCATTTCAAGGCTAGCCCTAAAGCTATTTCGGGGAGAACCAGCTATCTCCGAGTTCGATTGGAATTTCTCCGCTAACCTCAAGTCATCCGCTCACTTTTCAACGTAAGTCGGTTCGGTCCTCCATAGGGTATTACCCCTACTTCAACCTGCTCAAGGCTAGATCACTCGGTTTCGGGTCTATTACAGTATACTAAAGCGCCCTATTAAGACTCGCTTTCGCTTCGGCTCCGTCTCTTCGACTTAACCTTGCATACTACAATAACTCGCCGGCTCATTCTGCAAAAGGCACGCCATCACCCATTAACGGGCTTTGACTTTTTGTAAGCATATGGTTTCAAGTTTCTATTTCACTCCCCTCACGGGGTTCTTTTCACCTTTCCCTCACGGTACTGGTTCACTATCGGTCATTAGAGAGTATTTAGCCTTACGGGATGGTCCCCGTAGATTCCGACAAGATTACACGTGTCCCGTCGTACTCAGGATACTCTATAGAGTCTATGCTGTTTCAATTACAGGACTATCACCTTTTATAGTTAAGCTTTCCAGCTTATTCATTTACAACACAGATTTATAACTCTTAATATAGAGTCCTACAACCCCAGTCCGAAGACTGGTTTGGGCTGTTTCCTTTTCGCTCACCACTACTAAGGAAATCGAATTCTCTTTCTTTTCCTCCAGGTACTAAGATGTTTCAGTTCCCTGGGTTGCCTTCACTATAGCTATGTATTCACTATAGGATACTAGCGCATTACCACTAGTGGGTTCCCCCATTCGGAAATCTCCGGATCAAAGTATACTTAACTACTCCCCGAAGCATATCGCCGTTTGTTGCGTCCTTCATCGTCTTCTAATGCCAAGGCATTCACCATACGCCCTTATTAATTTAACCACCATTATTTTTCCTAATTTGATTGAGTTAAAATCTTAATAATCTTATTTTAAAAAAATAAGATTACCACATTATCAAGTTTTCAAAGAACTATTTCCTGAGAGAATAATCTCTCAAAACTAAGCAAAATGTTTTAATAGCCATAAATATAATTTCTATTTCTCCATAGAAAGGAGGTGATCCATCCCCACCTTCCGGTAGGGATACCTTGTTACGACTTAACCCCAATCATCTATCCTACCTTCGACGGCTCCCTCCTAAAAGGTTAGGTTACCGGCTTCGGGTATTACAGACTCTCATGGTTTGACGGGCGGTGTGTACAATCCCCGGGAACGTATTCACCCCAACATGCTGATTTGGGATTACTAGCGATTCCATCTTCATGAAGTCGAGTTGCAGACTTCAATCCGAAGTGAGACTAGCTTTGAAGATTTGCTCCACCTCACGGTATTGCGTCTCATTATACTAGCCATTGTAGCACGTCTGTAGCCCTGGACGTAAGGGGCATGATGATTTGACGTCATCCCCACCTTCCTCCGGTTTATCACCGGCAGTCTCTTTAGAGTTCTCAACTAAATGTTAGCAACTAAAGACGAGGGTTGCGCTCGTTGCGGGACTTAACCCAACATCTCACGACACGAGCTGACGACAACCATGCACCACCTGTCACCTCAGCCCCGAAGGGAAACTCTATTTCTAGAGCGATCCGAGGGATGTCAAGCCCAGGTAAGGTTTTTCGCGTACCTTCGAATTAAACGACATGCTCCACCGCTTGTGCGGGGACCCGTCAATTCCTTTGAATTTCAGCCTTGCGACCGTACTATTCAGGCGGAGTACTTAATGCGTTAACTTCAGCACTGGATTATTCCAACACTTAGTACTCAACGTTTACGGCGTGGACTACTAGGGTATCTAATCCTATTTGCTACCCACGCTTTCGTGTCTCAGCGTCAGTGAGAGCCCAGCAAGCCGCCTTCGCCACTGGTGTTCCTCCTAATATCTACGCATTCCACCGCTACACTAGGAATTCCACTTGCCTCTACTCTACTCAAGTTTATCAGTTTCCATGGCGTACTAAAGTTAAGCTTTAGCATTTGACCACAGACTTAATAAACCGCCTACACACGCTTTACGCCCAATAAATCCGGATAACGCTCGCCCCCTACGTATTACCGCGGCTGCTGGCACGTAGTTAGCCGGGGCTTTCTGATTTGGTACCGTCACTCTAAAATCATTTCCTATTTTAGACGTTCTTCCCAAATAACAGAGTTTTACAATCTATAAGACCGTCATCACTCACGCGGCATTGCTCGTTCAGGGTTTCCCCCATTGACGAATATTCCCTACTGCTGCCTCCCGTAGGAGTCTGGGCCGTGTCTCAGTCCCAGTGTGGCCGATCAACCTCTCAGCTCGGCTATGCATCGTTGCCTTGGTAGGCCATTACCCCACCAACAAGCTAATGCAGCGCGGGCCCATCTTTAAGCGAAGCTTTAAAGGCTTCTTTTAATATAGAAAGATTCCATTCTACAGATCATCCGGTATTAGCAATCGTTTCCAACTGTTATCCCAGTCTTAAAGGTAGGTTACCCACGTGTTACTCACCCGTCCGCCACTAAGTGAAAATCCAAATCCAATTTTGTGCAAGCACATTATCTTCAATGGGTCACTTCGTTCGACTTGCATGTATTAGGCATGCCGCCAGCGTTCATCCTGAGCCAGGATCAAACTCTCCAAAAAAATTGAATAATAATATTTTAAAATATTATTTTAAAGTTTGATTCAAAAAAAAACTGGCTATTTGAATTGACATTTTGCTCAGTTTTCAAAGATCATTTCATTCACATAAGTTGCGAATGCCTCTTAAATATACCAAATTCAGAAATGCGTGTCAACTAATTTTTAAAAAAAATTGTAAAATTTTCGAGAAATCGATTTTTTTTAAGTTTTTATTAACAAAAGGTGTAAAATTTCCCTAAAAAAATAACAATTTATTAAAATTGTTATTTTACAATTCTACGTAAATATTATATGTTGTTTTTATAAAATTATTACTATTTATATATTTAAAACTTATTTACTAGTTTTTCTTTATATAAAGAATTATAATATTCAATAATACCCCTTTTAAAAGGACCCTCTTTGTTTTTTAACATTTGAATTAATCTATCTAATTCAAAATGAACTATTTTATCAATGTCACTTGAATATTTTAATTTGTCTTTATGATATTTATATTCATTTCTATCTAATACTCGATAACTATAATCTGGAAACACTTTAAGATCTAAATCATAATCAATGTACTTAACAATACCATCATCAATTAAAAATGGACTTGCAATATCGGCCTTGTAAAAAATACCTTCCTTTTTTAATTGTGCAGTAATATTATACCATTTATCTTTATAAAAATATCTAATTGATGGTTCCTTGGTTCGCCATCTCCTTCCATTAGCGTTTATTACTAATGTTTTATCACTTCTAACTATTAATATATTGTCAATCACATCAAGCACAATAGCCTCTTCCCAATTTCGATGAACTAAACCATCGTGTTTATAGCCCCGTATTATTAATTTCTGTCCAACTTTTATATTCTCCATAAATACCTTCCTTTTTATGTCTTTAAATTTATTATAATGCCTTTTTCTAAAAAAAACAAAAAAACCGAATACTATTATTTACATTCGCCATAATACTAATAAATAAAATTTAAGGAGGAGGATATGAACAAAGTCCCAAAAATGTTATCAACTAAAGATTTAGATTATATTTGTGATATGCTTAATTGGAATTTGACTAATGCCAAAAAAATTAATCAATATTTAGAAGAAACTGAAGATGAAGAAATAAAAGAAAGTTTAGAAACGGTGATACAAATGTTTGAAGATCATTATAACTTTCTAGTAGGTCTATTAAAATAGGAGGAAATATGAACAATAATCAAGTAAAAAATGAACAAACCAAAGTGCCTCAAACAAAAGAAATGAATGACAAAGATAGATTAACAGATGTATTAACTACACTAAAAAATATAACTAATAATTATTCAACATTCTTAAATGAAGCCAGTAATGATCATTTGTACGAGGAATCAATAAGATTATTTAAAGACACCCAAGATTCACAAAGAGAAATATTTAATTTATTATTTAAAAAAGGATGGTATGTATTAGAAAGAGCCGATCAAACAAAAATAACTACTAAATATAATGAATATTCTGGTAAAACAAATGAATTACCATAAAAAAAGACACAACGTGTCTTTTTATTTTGCGAGCACTTCAATAGCTTTCTGTAACTGATTATCATTTTTTTCATTCAAATCGTCATAATAACTATCATTTAATTTTACTTTTACAGTAGGCTCAATACCCTTGTCATTAATCCACTTTCCTGAAGGAGTAAGCCATTTTTCAACAGTAAGTTTAACCATTCCACCTGTTTCTAAGGTATAGGTTCTTTGAACTGTTCCCTTCCCATATGAATTAACTCCAATTATTTCACTACCATAAGAATCTTTAAAAGCTCCGGCTAATATTTCAGATGCTGAAGCACTAAATTCATTTATCAATACCACAACATCATATTCTCTAGATTCTTTACTATATGATTTTACTTTAATAGTCTCATCTTTTGTTTCTAATTGATATATTACTTTGTCCTCTGGTAAAAATAGTGATATTATTTGTGATACTCTATCTAGATAGCCCCCTGCATTATTTCTAACATCAATTATTAAGCTATCAATACCTTTTTTTTCTAATGCTAATAACTCATCTTTGAATTGTATATATGAATTACTAGAAAATGTTTCAATGCTTATATATCCTATTTTTTTATTATTTTTTTCATACATTTTACTAGAAATATAATCAACAGTAATAGCTTTACGAGTTATATTAAAAGTTTTTTCTTCATCCTTACGCTTTATTTTTATAAATACAGTTGTGCCTTCTTCACCTTTTATCATACTCGCAACTTCTTCCGTTGTTAAACCTTCAGCACTTTTGTTATCTACTGAAATTATTTTATCAAAGGGCATCAATCCAGCTTTTGCAGCAGGTGATCCATCAAATGGTTGACTAATAATTACATCCCCATCATTATCAATACTTATAAGTGCACCTATGCCTTCATAATCACCATTCATTCTCTCATTAAAAGCTATCATTTCTGATTCGTCCATATACGTAGTATAAGGATCCTCTAATGCTTTAAGCATTCCATCAATAGCCCCATCAATAAGTTCTCCCTTATTTAAATCTTGATAATAATCTTCATTTAAACTTTCATATATTTCAATAAATTCTTGTAATTTTTGATCATTAATATCCTTATATTTATATTCAATTTTATTACTCTGATAATACCCCACAAAAGCTCCCACTACTAAAAAAACAATACTTGATAATAAAGAGATTAATATTACTTCCCTACATCTAAAACCTCTTTTTATTTCTTTTTTCATATTATCACCTACTAATATAATATCATAAAATTTTGTTTAAATGTATAAATAACAAAAAAAACAATTATAAAAATTGTTTGATTTATTATTTGGTGACCCGTATGGGATTTGAACCCATGAATGCATGCGTGAAAGGCATGTGTGTTAACCACTTCACCAACGGGCCATAAAAAGTACCTATCAAAGATAGATACTTTTAAAGTATAATTTATTAAATATTATATGTCAATATTAATAACCAAAATACTGCTTTATTTTATTTATATCTTCAATGAATAATTCTATCTTTTTATTATGTACCCTAATTACTGTACTACCATTAATTACTTTTAGATTTTTAATATCACTAGAATTATTTGATTTATCATCAATTATATTCTTATTAAAACCATTACCTAAATCTACTTTATAAACTGGTAAAGCATCCTCGCCACTAAGTTTATTGTTAATTATTAAATCAATATATTTTGCATCACTTTTTTCAAAATCGTAAAGCATCACATAATATTGTTTATCTCCTTGATTAAATAAATCTCCCGCAAGGATTTCTTCATATTGTATATTTATTTTTTCATTATCAATATTATTTGAATTATCATTATTAATAATTAATGATGTTATCATATAAACAATCATGAAAATGAGAATTATAATTGATACTACTCTAGTAATGGTTTTTTTATCATAAGTATCACTAATCTCTATTTTATTTTTTTTCTTATTTTTTGCCATATTATCATCCTCCAAAAAAATTATAACATAATAAAAAATAAAAAAAAAGACACCTAAGTGTCTTATTTAACAACTGGAATTACTGATATCGAACGAGCCACATCAAGTAAATCTATTTGTGATAATACATCTGATACTATATAATATTCAATTCCATTACTGTGCCAAGATATTGTACCTTCTGATATTGAACCTACTGTATCAGCTATTTGTATTGGTTCCCCATATGTAGGCACAACTTCAAATTCATCACTAATTTCCACTGTTTCTTCTACTAGCAAAAATGGTGAGGTTCCATCAAAATTAAGCATTATTCTTTCCCCATTACTTTTTGTAATAGACTCATTATTGCTTAAATATGTTTCAGCCGGAATATACATTGGGTAAATTATTTCATCTATTGAAACAACCGGTTTAACAGCATCATCAACTATAGCTGTTTCCATATTTTTATCTAACGCAAAATAATCATTTTTAAAAGTAGCTTTCATATCTATATTAGTAAATTTCATTTTTATTTGTGGATTGTTATTTTCATCTACTACATGTATTTCCTTAAAATTTATTTTTTTATCAAGATATATCACTTGTTTTTTTAAATTTCTATTATGAGGATAATTAACTGTTGTAGTAAATATATAGTATTTATCATCCTCTTTAAACTCTTTCCCTTCATCCTCTTTTATATCGTTTAAAATAGATTGAAATAAATATACTTGTGAATTATTATATGGCCATTCACTTTGAAATTTAAATGTTTTATTCAGAGAAGGAGTTAAAACATAGACACCATCTTCATTTTTTAAAATTATTTGTTCATGATTATTAGAAGTATTTTTAAGACTAACTCTGAAGAAATCCTCCTCTTGATAGGATACTGTTACGTCATACTTATAAACATCTTCATTGTTATATATTTCCATTTTGCCTTCTAAATAATAACTGCCTGCTTTATTTATTTTATTACTTAAATCCTTTAAAACATCCTTCTCATCATATTTACCACATCCTACTAATAGAAATAAAAACAAAAAGGAAACACCCAATAACATTATTTTTTTCACTTTTCCACCCCATTATAATTTATTCAATAAATTATATGGTTTATTTTTTTAATTATTCATGAATACTTTTACTTTTTTTGTTTAATATTAATAATAAGAAAACAAGAAGGAGGATTTTATATGGAATCACTTCAAAAAGTAGCGTTATTTATCACAATAATAGGCGCATTAAATTGGGGATTAATAGGAATATTTGATTTTGATTTAGTAGCTTATATATTTGGTGGAGATGAATCATTTTTAGCCAGATTAATATATTCAATTGTAGGAATAGCCGGAATCATTAATATTGGTATATTATTCAATCATATCAAACCAGAACACTAAAAAAATATCAAAACGAAAATACTTATTTTATAGTAATAGATCATATTTAAAAGATATAAATTAAAAAAATAATATTAAAATCAATTATTTTGATAAACTCAAAAACGACTTACTCTTATTGTAATAATCGATTTTTTAATTTTTATTATTTTTATATTAACTAAGAACCTATATTAATTAAGTAATTTTAAAAAATTATTTTTACAATAAAACAATCGCCCGGGAATAAATCGCCCGAGCGATTCTCTTTAGCACCAAAGGCGCTTTTCAAAATCCAAAGAATTTTGCATTTTAACTTACTTATCTTATTTTTATATTACTGAACAGTATATGGGATTGCAAGGGTTCCAGAACCATCGTTATAGAGAACATCAGACTTCAGATTTAAAACTGGGCGGACGCCAATCGATGTGTTATAAGCGTTTTGCGCGTACACAAAACCACTGTCTCTTACACGCCACACGTAACTCGTGGAAGAGCCAAAAGCAGTAAAGGTCCACCAATTATAAGCTGATTTCCATAAGTAATTAGTTCTTCCTGCTTCATCAGTTATTCTTCCACAGTGACTTCCATTATCATTAAAATTATCTTCAGGATTAAGAGGATTCCAATAACTTCCTACACAATTTTCATGATTTGACGCAGATAAGTAATCGCTTGCCCTTATTAATCCATAGCCTGTTGCGACACCAGTTTTACCTTTGAATATTTCACCATAATATGTTCCATCAATACATTCTGTAGATAGAAAATCACTGGTTGTCACTTGTTCTGTTGGATAACTTTGATTTTGTCCTACTCCTCCCAGACACCATTTAATTGGATTAATATAATTAGTATCTATACTTAAACCTTCATCTTCATACCACCCTGCTAGTATTTCCTTTAAATCGGCATCCCTTGTGGTTGTTTCCCATTTATTTGAGCCCCAATCTCCACCTGATTCATCCCAAGCGTATGAACCAATAATTCCATCTTCTTCTGGAGGATTACTTTCATCTTTTTTCCCTTCATAAATGATTTTGATTCCTTCTTCATCTATTTTTATTATTCGCCATAAAATTGAAACCCCATCTTCTTCACCAAATTCTATCCAGTTATTTGGATTTGGTCCTACAAAGAAACTTGCCTCATTACTTGTTCCTACATTCTTTAATTCATAGGTTCCTTCGCTTCCTACATTCGATTGGAACTTTGTTACTAATAACGGTTCAACTTCTCCATCTTGATATTCATATGTATATCTTGCATTTTTAATTTTAGTTATTACCACTACACTAGTACCTGGCAATAATTCCCCTGTTCTTGGATCTTTAGGTATTTTTTCTAAAAACTTTTTTTCTACTAATTCATTTAATGTTACTTCACTTGTTTCTCCTATTTCATTTGGTAATACACTTGTGTTCTTCCCTACATATAGCCTTGTAGAATTTTCTATTATCCCTTTTTGATTTTGATATATATTTTCTCTTGAGTTCTGTATTATATTTCCTATAGCCGGTACCGCAATTATCAATATTATAGCAAGTACTACTATTACCGCGAGTAATTCTATTAAAGTAAATCCTTTTTCTTTTTTACTTCTCATAGACTACAGCTCCTCTATTTTTTATCTTCGTATAGATAATAACATATTATGGTAGTTTTTAAAAGTTTTTCTGTTGTTCTTACTTGGATTTGATATTTTTATCATCTTTTTATATTAAATTATACTTATGCAAAAATCATTTATATATTGTTACTAATCCATAATAATCATTCTTTTTTAAAAAAACACCTTCGTTTTTAGTTTAAGGTTTTTTATTTACCATTCACTTAACGAGATGTTTATTTATTTTTTATTATTTTTCTATTTGTATATTAACTTTTTTTATCTTTGGAGCATAATTTACCCTTAGATCATTTCCGGTTACAACAACATCTACTTCATGATTTCCTACATTATACCCTTCAAGATCAATATAAGCATTAATCTCTGTTGCTTTAAGATTATCAAGAACTGATTGCGTACCTTTTACAATCACTGTAACATACGTGTCTTCTGCTGATAATCCTAATACACTTAAATCAGAATCCAAATTTTTAACATCAATGTGTACATTTTCTATTTCTCTAGTAATTTCATCTCCCAATGTTACATTCACTGTTGCATTAGTAACTGATATAGCATTTATTCCCACAGGTTTTTCAATTGTAACATTATATTCTTTGTTACCCTTCAAACCCTCTACATCAACATTAATTGGAATATAATTTATCCCCGCAAGTATTTCTTCACTACCATATATAGTTACATTAGTTTCATCAGAAGTTAACAAATCTATAGCTTTACCAAAACTAACTTTCCCAACAGGAACTATTTTTATAGGTACTTCTTTATGTGGAGATTTAATTGTAATATTAGCGCTAACTTTAGAAGGAACTAATTCCACATCAACTGCTGTACCATTTTCATCATAAGCAATTAAAGGAATATCTTTTAATACCATTGTTCCCTCTTTTGGATCAATAATATTATTAATATCCACTAGTGCCTTAACCGTTGCGACTTCTTTTAATTTATGTTCAGCACCTTTAATAATAACATCATTTCTTGTTATTTCTACTTTATCAATAACCAGTTTTGAATCCAATTTATCTTGATTTAAAACATCAACTGTTAAAGTTCTTGTTTCTGATATTTTTGGATAAATAATTATAGTTATAAATGATGGGTCAAGTTTATAATCAATCGAAGTAACCGATTGAGTATATTTTAAAGTAACTTTATGAGTTCCAGTTTTTAATCCAGTTAAATCAACTGCTACTCCTTGAGCTGGTAACTGTTTAGCTAAATATAAATCTGATCTTCTTCCTATTAAAGTTATGTCAACAGTATCAGGAAGTCCTTCAATAACATATGCTTCTTCATTATAAACTGCATTGACTGGTTGATTATATAAAACTTCTGCCGAACTTTCAATAAAAGTATTAACTTTAGTATCTACCACAAAGAAAGTAATTAATGCGATAAACAATGATACTAATATTAAGGCGTTAGTACTACTTATTACTTTTTCTAATCCTTTACTATTCTTAGTTAATTTATTAGCTATAACAACTATTAATTTAGTAATTGGTAAAATAAGATATTTATCAATGAGCTTCCAAAGACCTATAAATATTTTTGCGATTGGTTTAAAAATATTAATCTTTATTTTCTTTTTCTTTTTCATTTTTTTCTTCCTCTTCTTTATTTTCTTCCTCTTCTTTAAGAACTTCTTCATAAAGATCGTCTTTCTTCGGTCTAAGTTCATTGATAAGCATCATTCTAACATCATCAAGTGTTAAATTATAATTCAATTCCCCCTTAACCGCAATTGATAATCTACCTGTTTCTTCAGACACAACAATCGCAATTGCATCCGTATCTTCAGAGATTCCTAAAGCTGCTCTATGACGAGTTCCCAACCTTTTATTTATACTATTACTTTTACTAACTGGAAAAACAGCTCCTACTGAAGTAATTCTATTCCCTTGGATTATAACCCCTCCATCATGAAGCGGATTATTAGGGAAGAAAATTGAAACTAATAAATCATTGCTTAAATCAGCATATATTTTTTTAGACTTTTCAATATACTCATGTAAGCTAATATCACGTTCTAATACAATCAAAGCTCCTATTCGATTTCTTTTTAAATTATCAATAGCCTGAACTACTTCATAAACTAAACTTTCTCTCTCATCAACAGTTAAAACTTTATGCCTTCCTAATAATTGACTTCTCCCTAATTGTTCTAAAACATTTCTAATTTCTGGTTGAAATATAATAATTAAGGCAAGAGGTCCCCACATAATTATATATTCCAATATTAAACCAATAGTAACTAAACCAAAAATATTACTTACTATTTTTAAAAATATAATGAAGGCTATACCTTTAAATAATAAAATCATTCTTACATTATTTCTAATATTTTTTAATATATAATAAAATACTAACCATACCAAACTAATATCTAACAGTTGTTTTAAGATGGTTGTTATAATTTCAAATGTCATATTTGTCCTCCTTAAAAATTAACTATAATAATTATAACACAATAAAAAGATATTTATGAAATATCTTTCTTATTTTTTTCTATTTTATTGTCATAACTAGCTTTAATAAGTCCTAAAAATAATGGATGTGGAGCAAGTGGTCGGGATTTAAATTCTGGATGAAATTGAGTGCCAACAAAAAATCTATGATTAGGTATTTCTATTATTTCAACCAATTTTTTATTAGGAGAAATCCCTGCGATTAATAATCCTTTATCTTCTAATAATTTTCTATACTCATTATTAAATTCATAGCGATGACGATGTCTTTCTGATATTTTTTCTTCTTTATAATATTCATACGCTTTAGAATCTTTCTTTATATAACAAGGATATGCACCAAGACGCATAGTTGCGCCATAATTCTCTTTTTTTAATTTTTCTATTTGATCGTTCATTGTATGAATGATTAAATGTTTCGCTTTGCTATTCATCTCTTCTGTTGTTGCATCTTTTATTCCTGCAACATTTCTCGCAAATTCAATAGTAGCTAATTGCATTCCATAACACAATCCTAAGAAAGGAATGTTATTTTCTCTTATATACTTAATAGCTTTTATTTTGCCTTCTATACCTCTAGTACCAAACCCTCCAGGAATAATAATACCATCATAATTAGATATTTCTTTTAACTTATTGGAATCTTCTTCATAATCACCAGAAGAAAGCCAACTTATAACTGGTTTTTTATTAAATTGCCATGATGCATGTTTTATAGCCTCAATTACTGACATATAAGAATCAGATAATATATACTCGCCTGTTTTAAAATATTTACCTATAATGCCAATTTTTATTTCCTCTGTTACAGATTTAATTTTATTGGATAATTCTGCCCATTTTTTTAATCCGTCATTATCTTTTCTTTCTTCCAATCTTAAAATTTCAATCAACCTATCATCTAATCCACCTTTTTTAAAATTTAAAGCAATATCATATATGCAATCTACATCAGGTGCTGAAATGATATTAGTTTTAGGCAAATTACAAAAAATAGATAATTTTTCTCTTCTTTTATTATCAAGCGCCTTTTCTGCCCTACATAATAGTATATCTGGTTGAATACCTGAAGAATTAAGTGTTCTAACCGCTGCTTGCGTAGGTTTAGTCTTCATTTCTCCCACCATTTTTGGAATAGGTATGTAAGATACCATCATAAATGCTACATCATAAGGATTACTTAATTTAAGCATACGCGCAGCTTCTAGAAATAGTAAATTTTGATATTCTCCAATAGTTCCCCCTATTTCTATAATTACAATATCGGCTTTTGCTTTTTTACCAGCCTCTTTTATTCTTCTAATTACTTCTAAAGGAATATGAGGAACAACCTCTACACACTTCCCTCCATATTTTAAGTTTCTTTCATCATTAATTACAGTTTGATACACTAAACCAGTAGTCATTTGATTAGTAGATAATATATCTTTATTTAAAAATCTTTCATAGTTACCAAGATCTTGGTCTGTTTCTCTTCCATCATCAGTCACAAAAACTTCACCGTGTTCAGTTGGATTCATAGTTCCAGCATCCACATTAATATAAGGGTCAATTTTAACACAAGTAACATTATAACCCCTTGATTCTAATAATTTAGCTGTTGACGCCGTTGTAATTCCTTTCCCTACAGAAGACATTACGCCTCCTACTACAAATATATACTTAGCCAAAATATCACCACTCCTTCTCTAGTTAAAACAAAAGACTCTCCGTATGGAGAGTCTAATCATGTTGGCTCTATTTAATTATAGCAAATCAATTTTTATAGTTCAATCTAAAATTGAAATTATTCCCAACTTTTTTCTTCTTCTATTGGTTGTTCAGCAACTGGGGCTTGTGGTTGAGGTTCTGGCTGAGGTTGTTCGGGTACTTGAGGTTCTGGTTCTGGTTGAGGTTCTGGCTGAGGAACTGGTTGTGCCCCTTGATTAAAATTAAAATTATTAGTTAATCCTGATAATGGACTTTCTTCATTCATAACTTCTTCTCCTTCTTTAACTTCTTCTCCTTCTTTAGCTTCTTCAACTTTTGGAGTTGCCCCAAAAGGGGAATATTGTTCTTCCATTTTTACTGGCTGTTCTTCAACTGGTTCTTCTTTTACGTCTTCAATCGGTTGTGAAACTGGTGCTGGCTGTTCAGTTACTACTGGTTCTTCTACTGGCGCTGGTTGTTCTACAACTGGTTCTTCTACTTTTGTAGGTTCTTCTGTTTCAACAGGGCCAGCTGTTGCCTCATCAACACTTTTTTCAATTTTCTTTTTCTTTCTTCGATCAGCAATAAAACCTATTATCGCAAATAATATAATAGCTCCTGCTATTATTAAGATATATAAGTTATTTTCTGCTAAATCAGTAAAAAAATCTATTATAGCATCCATATATTTTATCCTCCTTATCTTATAATATAATATTAACATAAAAAAGTAAAAATTCAACAAAAAATATTACTCTTTACATAATTTTATGAATTATTGTATGTTTTTTATTACAAAAAATAAGACATATTTATGTCTTATTTAATTATTTATTATAGGCCCGACCTTGTTTTACTAGCACATCAAAATCTGGAATTAATAATGCAAGTTCATTGGCTTTTTTTAATACTTTTTAGCAACCTAGTATTTCCTATTAATAATTATACAATTTTATATATCTTATATAACTAAGTAGTAACAATTTGTTATGTGTTATTTAAAATAGTTATATCACCATATATGTTACCTAGATTATATTAATTCATATACTATAATGTATATTTAAAAACTAATAGAAAGGTGGTAAATATGATTACTTATACAGTTATGCCAGGAGACAATATGTGGAAAATTGCAGTTAAACACGGGATTAAATTAAGTGATTTAATTGCAGCTAATCCTCAAATTACAAATCCTACTTTTATACTCCCAGGACAAATAGTTAACATTCCTAGCAATAATAATTCAACTTATATGATTGTACCGGGTGATACTTTATGGAGTATTGCGACAAAACTTGGAATCAGAGTAAATGATTTATTAACAGCCAATCCTCAAATTACAAATCCTGCCCGTATTTTTTCAGGACAAACAATTAACATTCCCAAAGCTCCTAGTGAACCTAGCACACCAAATGACATAAGCGCATTAGAAACAGAAGTAATCCGTTTAGTTAATAACGAAAGAGGAAAAGCGGGAAGACCTGCCCTCGCTCCAAATAATGAATTAAGTCGTGTAGCTAGATTAAAATCAGAAGATTTTGTAAAAAATAATTATTTTTCCCATAATTCACCTACTTATGGATCTCCATTTGATATGCTTAGATCTTTTGGAATTACATTTACTGCAGCTGCCGAAAACATCGCTAAAGGACAAAGAACTCCTCAGGAAACTATGAATACTTGGATGAATTCTTCGGGCCATAGAACAAATATTCTAAATCCTACCTATAATCAAATTGGTGTAGGTGTTGCAAGGGATAATAATGGTAATTTATTATGGACCCAAATATTTATAAGAAGTTAATGAATATATAATTTTACAAC
>JBBAEV010000022.1:0-16133 GCA_041655735.1 Bacilli bacterium
AACTATATGGCAGACTCTCAAAAAATCGAACTCGAAGTTCCTGTTATAATCCGTCTTAACCGATTAGCTTCTTATAATAACAAAAAGCATAAAGATTTAACAATCTTTATGCTCAACATTATATATGGTATAATTGTATTGAAGCAGGTGAAATAATATGGTAATCACAAAAACTAATTTTATTAATTATATAAGATGTCAAAGATATGTTGCTTTATATAATTTAAAAAAGAAAATAGATATATCTGATATGACCCTTGAAGAATATAAACAACAAGAAGACGATGAAATAAGAAGAGAAATAATCGGGGCAATGTATGATGAAGAAGGGAACGACCTTATAGATATTGAAAATAAACAATTGGAGACAATGATGCCTTATTATAAAGAGGTAGAAATACTGGCGGGTAATATCTTTAATAAAAAAATACCCGGTAAGATTTTATATTATGAAAATAACTTCGATCAAAAAAGATTTGATTGTATTATTGCTGATAATAAATATCTATGTTATGTTGATATTTATAATAAAAGAAAAGATGGTATTGATATAATTGAAGTTAAAGCTACTACTGATAAGAAATATTTAAATTTAGGTAAAGGTTATACCAATGAACTCGGAGAAAAAAAATATCATTCAATCTTTGCTTTTAATAAGGATAAAATATTAAAGTTAAGAGAAGAACTTCCTAATAATATATTTGAAGATGATTTACCTGAAAAAGATTATTTAAAACATAAGGCAAAACTGTTTGATAGATATACAGATGTAGGTCATTATGTATATGATTTAGCTGTACAAAGATATATTATTGAAAACAGTATAAAAGATAAAAAAAATATTAAATATTATTTAGCGGTATTAAATAGTGAATATGTGTTAAATAGTGACGCATTACTTAATCAAGATGATAGTGGTAATGATATTATAACTTTTATTGATTTAACTAATGTTACTAAAGATTATATGGATAAGATAAAAATAGATCAAGAAAAAATAACTGAATATATAAATAAAATGGATAATAGTATATGTGGAGTAGGTAATTATTGTGAATATAAGAAACCAGTAAGATGTAAATTTTGTGAGGTGTGTTTTAAGTTACCTAAAAATAATTCAATATTAAATTATATTGATAATCATTTTGGTTTTAAAGATGAAACTGGTAATAAACATGATAGATATGAATTAATAAATGAAGGAAATGTTAAAATGCTTGATATACCTAAATCATGGCTTACTAGACAGTCTAATATTATCCAAAGAGATTGTGTTGAGAAAAATATAATATATAAGAATTTAGATAAACTTAGTAAGGGGATAAAGGCTATTACATACCCAATATATCATTTAGATTTTGAAACATTTCCTTGTCCTATACCTAGATATAAAGGGGAGAAAGCTTATATGCAGTCAGTTTTTCAATTTTCTCTTCATATTGAAAGAGAACCAGGAACATGCGATAAAGATAAAGATCATTATACATATCTTTCTATAGATCATAATGATCATAGAGAAGACTTGATAAAAGAAATGATTAAATATATTGATACTAGTAAAGGAACTATTATGGTTTATAATCAAGCTTTTGAAAAAACTAGATTAAAAGAATTAGGAGAAATATTTCCAAAATATAAAAAAGAATTAAATAAAATGGCTTCCATGTTATTTGATTTAATGTATTTAGTAAAAACTAATACTAATTTTTATAAGGATTTAGGTTATGAAGAAGAAGTTTCTAAATTATTTAATTATTATCATCCTAAATTAAATGGTTCTTTTTCTATAAAAAAGGTATTACCTTGTTTTAGTGATTTATCATATAGTGAATTAGAAGTAGAAAATGGTATGGAAGCATTAATCACTTATGCAAATTTTCCTAATATGGATAAAGATGAATATAATAAAAAGTACAATGCTTTATTAGAATATTGTAAGCAGGATACATGGGCTATGGTGGAAATATTACAAGGATTGCGAAATTTGACGAAAAGTTAATGTCTATTTTGTGTAAATAGTATTGATATAGTGATAAGTCATAGGTTATTATGAAAATAGGAGTGTGATACTATGATTTATCCTTCAATTGATAAACTACTTAATGTTGTATACTCAAAATATCAATTGGTTCATATTGTGGCTAAAAGATCAAGACAAATGACAGAAACAGGTCATTATCAATTAAAAAAATATAATTCAGAAAAGAATATTGGTAAAGCTTTAGAAGAAGTAGCTACAGGATTATTAAAAGCAAAATAACTACTAAGTAGCTATTTTTTGTATGGTATAATGTGATTAGGGAGATTATTATGGAAAATATATTGTTAGATTTTAAGCCAGTAATTGATAATAAAGATTTAGTTTCTAGTAGTGTATTAGAAGCAATATTAGATTTAAACAATAAAGAAGATATTCTAGTAGCTGAAATAGACCAAAATTATGCAGGTGGCTTAGAATTGTGTGAGAGGTATAAAGTAGATCCTAAATATGGAGCTAATTGTTTGATAGTAGAAGCTAAGAGAAGCGATGCTAAAACTTATGCTGCTTTATTAGTGCCAGTGGGATATAAATATAATATGTCTACTGTAGTAAGAAAACAGTTAAATGCTAGAATGGTATCAGTTGCTCCTTTAAACTTTGTATTGGAAAATACAAAGATGGAGTATGGTAGTATTACACCAATAGGAATACCTACTGATTGGCTTATATTTATAGATCCCCTTGTATTAAAACAAGATAAAATAATAATAGGTAGTGGTTTAAAAAAATCAAAATTAATGATACCTAGTTTTATTTTATTAAAGTTACCTAATGCTATAATATTAGAAGGTTTAGCAAAAGAAGGTAATGAATAAATATTTATATTATTAATAAATAAAAAGGCTTAGTAATACTAAGTTTTTTGGTATAATTTTATTAGGTGGTTATATGAAAGTAAATAAATTAAAAAAGATAAGCAAGTCTAATTATAAGGTATATTTTGATACTAATGATTATTTAAATCTTCATGAAGATGTTATTATAAATAATAGTTTATTAACTAATAAGGTAGTAGATGCATCATTATTAGAAAAGATTAGAAAAGAAAATAATGATAAACAAGTATATGGAAATGCATTAAAGTTCTTATCTTATCGAATGAGATCAATATTAGAAGTAAAGAAGTATTTACTTGATAAGGGATTTGAGGAAGAATTAGTAGAAAGTACAATATCTAAATTAAAAGAACAAGGTTATTTAGATGATAATAAATTTACTACAGCATTTATTAATACTAAAATAAATACTAGTGATATAGGTCCAAATAGAGTAAGAGAACAATTAATAAATTTAGGAGTTTCTGAAAGTATAATTGAAAAGAATATGCATTTATTTTCTTCTAAAATAGAAGAAGATAAAGTAAAGCATTATATTAATAAGAAAGTAAAAAATAATCATTATGCAAAGAAGATATTACAGAATAAAATATTAGAGTCTTTATTATTAATGGGATACAATAAAGAAGTAATATTAAAGTATATAGAAGATATAGATATTAGTAATGAAGGTAATATATTAGAAAAGGAATATAATAAAATATATATTAAATATAAGAATAAGTATAAGGATTATGAATTAAAAAGTATTATAAAACAAAAATTATATCAAAAAGGGTTTGATTATAGAGAGATAGAAGATATGGTAAATAAAAGATGTGATTATTAATCACATCTTTTTTACTTGCTAGTCTTACTCAATAAATCTTTATTTAGTTTATTATAACTATTTTTTAATTCATCATCATATATTTCTAAACCATATTCTTTTCTTAGCTCTATCATAGCTTCATAACTTACTTTAGAGTTTTCTTCATTTATTTTTTCTTTTGCGATAGTCTCAATAACATCAGTTTTTATTTTCTCCAAAGCCACTTTTTCTTTTTCACCTGTTTTTAATATAATATGATACCCAAAAGCACTTTTTACAGGAGTAGTAGTATATTTATTCATTTTTAAATCATAAGCTGCTGTTTCAAATGCTTGATCCATAGTTCCTTTATTGAAATATCCTAAATCTCCACCTTTAGAAGCATTACTTTCATCATCAGAATATTCTTTAGCTAAATCAGCAAACTTTTCTCCATTATTTAATTTTTTAATAATATCTTTCGCAAGTGTTTCTGCTTCTTTTTCTTTTGCTGTTTTTTCTTCATCTGTCATTTCAGAATTAGTATCTGGAGTAACTAATATATGACTTACTTTAATATCGCCAACTGTTTCGTTTTTATAATAATTATTCATTTCCTTATCAGTAACAATAGATTTAGCATAACTATTTATTTCTTTGTTTCTTTTTATATCATATAATACTGTTCTTCTAAATTCTTCTTCAGTATTACCATATCCATAGTATTTAATATAATCTAAAAATTGATCTCCAGTTTGTGTTTTAAAATAATTGACATAATCATCTACTTCTTTTAAAATGGCGTCATCAGTTGGGTATTTATCATCTAAGATAGTTTTATCTATCATTTCAACTAATGTACTAACTCCATAAACATCTTTTAATGATTCATATAATTCACTTACTGTAATATCTTTATTTTTTATTTTACCAACTAATTCTTCACCATTTTCTAAGGTTGGTACTTTTCCACACCCAGTTAATAGTAATAAACTCCCACATATACATATTGTAAAAATTCTTTTCATAATATCCTCCTTCATGTTAACAAATTAATCATAACAAATATTTAAAAAAAACACAATAAATAGGGATAAGTATTCACATTATTTTAGGTTTTTCCATAGAATATTTATGAAAAGAGAAAAAGGAGGAATGAAATTATGGGTAATTGCGTATCTGGAGCCGCAATCGTATTAGTACTATTCATATTACTAGTAATTATATTAGGGGCTTATATTTAATTTCTCAATCAAATAAGGAGGTGTCATTTAATGGCTTGTGTTAATCCTTGCAATCCTTGCAATAACGGTTATATTGTAATTATTGTTTTATACATCCTATTAGCTATTATTTTAGGTTCAGCTTTTGGTGTTGGCAGATGTTGTTAACTAAAGTAAAAAGAGGTGAACCTCTTTTTATTTTGGAGATAAATATAAAAGAATGATTTTCTAATCATTCTTTTTCAATTAATTTTATAGTAATAACTAATCCTTCATATTTTTCTACTTCTTCTTTTGTATAAAAACTATCATAAGTAGCATTTACTATTTCTTGGATGTTTTTATATCTATCTTTAAAATCTGTTTTAAAATATTTATTATACATAGAATATAAATTAGGGAATCTTTCTAAACCAATTACTTTGGTTAATAAATGTTCCTTTTCCTCTGGTAACTTTGTAAATTCAATAAGATCTCCTATTTTAATAATGCTCTTTTTTTATCACATAAACGATGCTCTCTAATTTTTAAACCTGCTTTGATTCTTTCAAAATCATTAGGAATTAATCTCATACTATATTTAGTTGTTTTTACTTTATTTATAAGCTCATTCCCTTGTTAATACTTTATATACTTCTTCTAAACTTAAAGAATTATTATTTATATAATTAGGTATTAAATGCATGTGAAAGTGTTTTATTTCTTGGGATATACCATTATTTTGACATATTGTAATTCCATCAATATGTAATTTATCTTTTAATAATTGATATATCTTCTTGCTTATATCATTAATATGTTTTAATACATCTAAATCAATATCTTCAATATTAGTATAATGGGTTTTAGGAATTATTAACATATGACCACTTGCTTTTGGATTAATATCTAAAAAAACTAGTATTTTATCATCTTCATATATTTTTTTAGATGGTATTTCATTATTAATTATTCTACAGAACAAACAATTCATATTATCACCTATTAATATAATAACAAAAAAATTAAAAAAAATAAATCAAAAAACGCTTTTAGCGTTTTTTAATTGTGAATACGCGAATATTCTTTAATATTATGGTATTATATAATTGTTTTATTCAATTATTTGGATAATATCTTATTTTTTGATAAAATCTATTTATGGAGTGATAAATATGAAACTAATAATAAAAGATCTTAAAGTTAATGTTGATAAAAAGGAAATACTAAAAGGTATTGATTTAAATATAGAAAGCGGAGAAGTACATGTGGTAATGGGGCCTAATGGTAGTGGTAAATCTACTCTTGCTAATGCGATAATGGGCCATCCTGATTATAAAGTTAAGGGTAGTATAGAATATAATAATAAAGACTTATTATCTTTGGAAGTAGATGAAAGAGCTAAACTTGGTATTTTTCTTTCTATGCAAAATCCTTTAGAAATAGAAGGTGTATCTAATGCTGATTTTTTAAGAACGGCTATTAATAATAGAAATAGAGGTATTAATTTATATGAATTTATAAAGAAATTGGATAGTTCTATTGAAGAATTAAAGATGCATAAAGATATGATCCATAGATCTATTAATAAAGGTTTTTCTGGTGGAGAAAAAAAACGTAATGAAGTACTTCAAATGAAGATGTTAAGTCCATCTTTTGTAATATTAGATGAGATAGATTCTGGTCTTGATGTAGATAGTTTAAGTGTAGTAGGAGACAATATAAATAAATTATTAAAAGAAAATAAAGATATGTCTTTATTAATAATTACCCATTATCCTAGACTTTTGAAATATATTAAACCTAATTATGTTCATATTATTATGAATGGTAGAATAGTTAAATCAGGTAATTATGAATTAGCTTTGGAAATAGAACAAAAAGGGTATGATTTTATTAAAAAAGAACTGGATATTAATGATAAAAAAAAGATAAATAAAACATCAATAGGGACTTGTGTTATAAGAAAGGGTCTTACTGATGAATAATATATTAATAGAAAAAGAAAAAGTAATAAATATTAAAGATAATAGTAATTTATTTATAGAAACAAATGAAATGAAGGATATTATTATTGGAAACAATTGTAACATAGTGATTAACATAATAGATATTAGTAGTAAATTAAAAGTTAATTATAATATTACTATAAATGATAATAGTGTATTAACTATTATTAGAGGATGTTTATTTACTGGTGTAGAAGAAAATATAAAAATAATGTTAAAGGGTGTAAATAGTAAGATAGAGTATAAATTTGTTAGTTTTGTTAAAGGGAATGCTTTATATAATATTGAATGTGATCATTTAAATAATAATACTATTAGTAATATTATTTGTAATGGAGTAAGTGTTAGAAATTATTCATTAAAATTTAATATTATAAGTGAGGTAGAAAAAGGAATAAAAGGTTGTAGTATAAATCAAGTTAGTAAAATTAGAGTTTTTGGTGATGGTAAATGTGAGGCTAATCCTATATTAAAAATAGGAGAAATGGACACAATGGCTCATCATGCCACAAGTATTGGAAGGTTTAGTGATGAAGAATTATTTTATTTAAAATCAAGGGGTCTAAATCATACAGAGGCAGTTAAACTTTTAATAGGTGGGTTTTTTAATGAGATTATTAATGATTTTAATGAAAAATCAAGAAAAAAGTTTTTATCTTTAATGGATAGTGAGGTGAAGGGAATTGAATATTAGAAATGATTTTCCTATGCTTACTAAAGACATTATTTATTTTGATAATGCCGCAACCACTTATAAACTAAAAGAGGTTATTAATGCGGTCGTTGATTATTATGAAAATTATAGTGCTAATGCGCATAGGGGAGATTATGATATTAGTCTAAAAGTAGATACTGTTTATGAAGGTGTAAGGGATAAAGTAAAAATTTTTATTAATGCAGATAATACAAAAGAAATCATATTTACTAGTGGTACTACAATGTCTTTAAATATGATTGTTTTTGGTTTTTTTAAAGATTATTTAAATAAAGATGATGAAGTATTAATTACTAAAAGTGAACATGCTTCTAATGTGCTTCCTTGGTATGAATTAAGTAAAGAAAAGGGTATAAAAATTAATTATATTAAATTAAATAAAGAATTAGAAGTTACTTTAGATAGCGTAAAGAGTAGTATTACTCCTAAAACTAAAGTAATATCTATTGCTCATATTACTAATGTTATTGGTGATGTTAGGCCTTTAAAAGAAATAATAGAATATGCTCATAAAAATAATATATTAGTAGTAGTAGATGGGGCTCAAAGTATATCACATATGAAGATAGATGTTAAAGATTTAGATGTTGATTTCTTTGTCTTTTCGGGCCATAAAATGTATGGGCCTACTGGTATTGGAGTACTTTATGGTAAATATGATTTATTAGATAAATTAAAACCTATATTTTATGGTGGAGGAATGAATACTAGTTTTACCTCTAACCAAGAAACTAGTTATAAAGAATTACCACTTAGATTAGAAGCAGGGACACAAAATATTGAAGGCGTTATTGGTTTAGGCGCGTCAATTGATTATTTAAATAAAATTGGATTGGATAATATTTATAATTATGAATTAGGGTTAAAAAGATATGCGGTAGATAAATTAAAATTACTTCCTAATATTATAGTGTATAATGAAAATACAGATAGTAATATTGTTGTATTTAATGTTAAGAACATCTTTGCGGAAGATACATCAAGATATTTAAATAAATATAATATATGTATTAGGTCAGGAAGTCATTGTGCTAAGATATTAAGTGATGAGTTAGGAATAAAAAACACTTGTCGCATGAGTTTATGTTTATATAATACTAAAGAAGAAATAGATCGCTTAATAGAAGTATTAGATAAAGATATAATAAAAGAAATATTATAGGGGGTATTATGGATAGTAATATTAAAAGACAAATCATGTTAGAAAATTATACTAATCCTATGGGTAAAGGTTTAGTTGATGATAATTCTTATGTAACAATAAGGGCTAATAATGAATCTTGTATTGATGATATTAATCTACAAATAAAAATAAATAATAGTATAATAGAAGATATTAGATTTGATGGTGAAGCATGTGCGATTAGTACTAGTACAACATCAGTTATGATAAAGTTATTAAAAGGTAAAACTATTGAAGAAGCAAAGAATATCATTAACAATTACGAAGATATGATTAATGAAAAAGAATATAGTGAGGATATATTAGAAGAGGCTAATATATATGATGAAATATATAAACAACCTAATAGAATTAAATGTGCTTTACTTCCGTGGAAGGCTATTAAGGAGATATTTAATAAGTTATATATTGACTAATATTTATTTTATAAGTAGTTAGGGGTTTTTGAAAGAGAGGAATAAATATGGCGTTTTATCGTACTAATGGTGCAACAATAGTACCGCATAGTTTTGTTTCTGAGCCTTATGGTACACCGATTAGAGATAATCCATCTAGAATAAGTTATAGCACTTTAGATCAAAAAAAGAGTGAGATAGAGGCTTATTTAAAGTATGTACAACCTATAATAGATGCTGAATAACCAAGATTAAATGTTCGTGGAGCTATGGTTAAAAAATAATAACTATTATGTAAATAATAGTTTTTTATTGGGTATTACTAAATATTTTGTTATACTAGAATTAGCTGGTGATAATATGGAAAAACTAGGATTTGGAATAAATGAAGATATTATTAGAGAAATATCTAGTTTGAAGAATGAACCAAAATGGATAACAAATTTTAGATTAAAAGCCTATAAATCTTTTATTAATATAGATATGCCTAAGTTTGGTCCTAAAATAGATATTGATTTTTCTAAGATAAGATATTTTTATAGAATAGATGATGTTGTTCATAATAATTGGGATGATGTTCCTAAGAAGATAAAAGATACTTTTAAAAAACTTGGTATTCCTAAAGCAGAACAAAAATTTCTCGCAGGAGTTTCGACACAATTTGAAAGTGAAGTAATTTATCATAATATGATAAAAGAGTTGGAAGATAAAAATATTATATTTGTAGATACTGATACTGCTATAAGAAAGTATCCCGGTTTATTTAAAAAATATTTTAATAAGTTAGTAAGATATGATGAAAATAAATTTGCGGCATTAAATGGGGCATGTTTTAGTGGTGGAACATTTATATATATACCACCTAATACTAAATTAGATAGGCCACTTCAAAGTTATTTTCGTATTAATTCTAAAAATATGGGACAATTTGAAAGAACGATTATCGTAGTAGATGAAGATAGTGAAGTACATTATATAGAAGGATGTACAGCTCCTACTTATACTGAAGACGCTTTACATGCCGCAGTAGTAGAAATATATGTAGGGAAAAATAGTAAGTGTCGTTATACGACTATTCAAAATTGGTCCGACAATGTATATAATTTAGTAACTAAAAGAGCAACAGTAGAATCTAACGGTTTAATGGAGTGGATTGATGGTAATATTGGTTCTAAGGTCACAATGAAATATCCTGCTTGTATATTAAAAGGGGACAATTCAAGAGGAACTTGTATTACAATAGGAGTTGCGAAACATCATCAAATTCAAGATACTGGTGCTAAAATGATACATTTAGGGAAAAATACTAAAAGTAATATTATTAGTAAATCAATTGCTTCTCTTGGAGGGTCTGCTAATTATAGAGGAACAGTAAATATTGTAAAGAATGCTTTTAATAGTAAATCTAGTGTAAAATGTGATTCTATCATATTGGATGACAAATCAAAGAGTGATACAATACCTAAGAATGCTATAAATAATGATTCATCTATTTTAGAACATGAAGCTACTGTTTCTAAAATAAATGAAGAACAACTATTCTACTTAATGAGCAGAGGTCTAGATAAAAACGATGCGACTAGATTAATTGTATTAGGTTTTATTGAATCTTTTAGAGAAGAGCTCCCAATGGAATACGCTGTTGAATTAAATGCACTATTAAGAGAATTATAGGAGGACACAATGTATAAGCGAAAGAAAAAAAAGAAATGGTTAATTTTTGTATTGTTAATAATAATAGGATTAGGAGTATATGTATATTTTAATTTTGATGAAATAAAAGATAGAATAATTCCTGAAGAAAAATATTTTCCTTTATTGGAAGATACAATAGGAAAAGTAGATGTTTTTACTCGTTATGGAAGGTATTTTAATATATCAGGAAATTTAGATGGTATATATACTGATGTATATGATGTTAAATTAGTATTAAATAATAAAGATGGAGATAGTGAATATAAATTAAATTATATTATTGGTACTAATAATATTGTTTTTAGTACCAATGAAAAGATAAATGAAGGCATTATATTAGATGGTATTAATATAGGAGAATATTATATCCTTTTAAAGATTATATATACCGATGAAACTTATAAATATTATTCTTTGGAGAATGCTTCTAATTATGAAAATATTGATTATTATACTATGACTAAAAATAATAAAAATAATTATATAACAATAGATTTTAAAAAAGAAAATAAGGGATCTAAAGAAAAAACAGAAGAACAATCAATACCTGTTTTTAAGATAAAGGTAGTAGAAAAGGAACTTCCTTCAGAAATATATGATATAGTAATAGACCCAGGACATGGCGGAATAGATCCAGGTGCAGTAAATGGTCATATTCATGAATCTAAATTAGTATTAGGGATAGCTTTAGATCTTAAGGACGAATTTGAAAAATTAGGATATAAAGTAATGCTTACTAGAACAGGGGATTATGATCCTGGGACTAAGAAAATGGATCCTTATAGTGAAGGGGGAAGAGCAATTACGCCTAATGATGCGAAGGCTAAATATTTATTTTCTATTCATTTAAATAGTGATTACTATCCTGTGTCAAAAGGTGGGGTAGAAATGTATATAGCACCTAATATGGATACTACTCTCGCAAAATTATTTGCGGATAGGATAGTTCAATACGCAAATACCAACTTATCTCCTAAGGATAGTTATAAGGTATTAGAAGGAGTATATATTAGGGGTTTCTTAAAAGGGGAACTTCGTAGTATGGAAAATGATGCTAAAAAGTATGGTTATACAATGTACAATATAACTGAAGATACGCCTTATTATTATATGCTTAGGGAAACAGGGGGAATAATTACAGGGGCATATGTAGATGGTAGAAATTCTTTTTATAGTAGGAATAAATATTATGATGTAAATTTTGGAGTGGAAAGTTATATTTTTGAACTTGGTTATATTATTAATAATGTTGATTTAAAAAATATACAAGATAATAAAAATGGTTATATAAAAGGAATAATAGAAGCGTTTAAAGAGGGGATATAACTATTAAGAAAATGTCTAACTTTTATTGAATTACTTATGGTAATAATTGTTTAAGCTATAATAACTGGAATTATATTAACCACACAAGCATTTTCTCATAAAATATTTTAGGTGAGAAAATGAAATTGGAAGTATATAATAAAACTCATTTTTCTGTTTTTCTGAATAAACATTATTTAAAAGGTATTGATTTTAATAAGATGGTTAATATTGAACCGTTTATTAAAAAAATAATTATCAACTTAAATAAATATTATAATTTAAATATGAATGGTTATTATAATGTATTTATATATGTAAATAGTTTATATGGCATAGTAATTGAATTAATGAATATTGATGATGAATATATAAAGTTATTTAATAAAAAGATTGATATGAAAATAACTTTTAATTTAGATAGTGTTTTTTTATTTAATTCAAATGATTATTTTTTATTAAATGAGTTAAAAATACAAAAGAAAGAAATATATTATTATGAAAATGGTTTTTATTTAAATATTTTAAATAAAAAAATAAATAATTTACTGATGATGAAGTTACTAGAATGTACTGAAATTATTTATGGAGATAAGGTTTATGAAATACTAGAATATGGGAAGAAATTATAAAATAGTTTCTTTTTTTTAGTTTTTCTTGTAAAATATAAATGAATTGAGGTGTCAATATGAAATTACCAGTAGTTGCATTAGTAGGGAGACCAAACGTAGGTAAAAGTACTATTTTTAATAAATTAATAGGTAAAAAAGTTGCAATAATAGAAGATACTCCGGGTATTACAAGGGATAGGATATATGGAACCTCAGTATATAAAAATTATAAATTTCATGTTATAGATACAGGAGGAGTAGATATTACTAATGCTCCTTTTAATGATAAGATAAAAGTTCAAGTAGAACTTGCGGTGGATGAAGCAGATGTTATTATATTTGTTGTTGATGGCAAAGAAGGGTTAAATGAAAATGATTATATTGTAAGAGACATGCTTAAGAAAAGTGGTAAGAATGTAGTAGTAGTAGTAAATAAGATTGATACAAAAAAAGCTGAAGAAAATAAATATGATTTTTATGAATTGGGATTTGATAGTTATATATTTATCTCCGGAGAACATAATATTGGGATAAATGATATGTTAGATAAGATTGTTAGTTATTTTAAAAAAGTACTTAATGATAATTATAGCGATGATGTAGTTAAGTTTTGTTTAATAGGAAGACCAAATGTAGGTAAAAGTAGTTTAGCAAATTCTTTATTAAATGAAGAAAGAGTAATAGTAAGTGAAGTTGCGGGGACTACAAGAGATGCGATAGATTCGCCATTTGTATATGAAGGGATAAATTGTGTAGTAATAGATACAGCTGGGATAAGAAGAAAAGGAAAAGTTTATGAAACTACTGAAAAATATAGTGTTTTAAGGGCAGTAAAAGCTATTGATAGATCAGATGTGGCAGTAGTAGTAATAGATGCAGAAGAGGGTATTATTAATCAGGATATGCATATTGCAGGTTATGCTAAAGAAGCAGGTGTTGGGGTAATTATTGTAGTAAATAAATGGGATTTAGTAAAAAAAGATGATAAAGCTATGAAAAAGTTTACTGATGAAATAAGAGAATCTTTTAAGTTTTTAAGTTTTGCGCCAATAGTATTTCTATCAGCGTATACTAAGAAAAGAATACACACTTTAATGCCTGAAATAATAAAAGTAAATAATAACTGCAAAACAGAAGTAAAGACCAGTATGCTTAATAATGTTATTATGGATGCAGTAGGATTAAATCCTCCTCCTTCTTATAAAGGAAGAAGATTAAAAATATATTTTAGTCATCAATCAGGGATAAAACCTCCTAAATTTACTATTCAAGTAAATGATAAAGGATTAATTCATTTTTCTTATGAGAGGTATATAGAAAACAAATTAAGAGAGAATTTTAATTTAGAAGGCACTCCTATTATGTTACAATTTAAAAATAAAGGCGAACAATAACCTAAATTACTTTCTATCATATATTACTGATAGGAGGGATTTTCTTATGTTTAAATTTAGTGATGAGTTTTTTAAAAAAGTAGAAAAGAAAACTAATGTAAATAAAGATACTATTTTATCTTTAGCTAATAAACTACAAAAGGCTAATATGAAGGATGAAGATACAATTCGTGATTTAATCCATGACATTAGCATTATGACCGGTAAGAATGTTTCTAAAGAAAAAGAGGATAAAATAGTCAATGCTATATCAAAGGAAGATATAGCTAAAAATATTGACAAAATGGTTGAATAAATGTTTTGCTTTTTTTATTAATATCTGTTACAATAAATATTCGAAAGGAATGATATGATGTATCCTGTAAGAGAAATAGAAACTAATATTGGTAGTTTTAGCGCTATAGAATCATTAGGTTTAGAACTAGCTGATGGTAGTAATAAAGATATCTTACCAATAATTGCTTCAAAACCTGCTAATTCATTGGACAAAATGTGGAGTTTAAGAAATAATAATCTTGATCAAAAAACATATTCAATAAGAGATGGAAATAAGAAACTTTCTAAACATGAGCAAATAATTAATACTGCTTTTATTCTTTTTAAAAGATTATCTCATGGGGTATATAGTAGGTCAAAAATTATTGAAAGAAATGAAGAATTAGAAAAGTTTTCAAAATTATATGACAATTTATATTTAATAGCTAATGCATATCTTGCAAGTGCTATTGAATCAACAGAAGATTCTAAACAAAAATATAATGACTTTATGGTTGATTTAGTAGAAGGGATTCATACTGAAGATCAGGAAATTGAAAGGGATGAAGCAGAAATATTTAATGGCTCATTAGTAAATTCTAAAGATCTTGCGGGGAATGCCGAAAATTGTGAAGATTTAAATAATGATTTAAAACCATTAGAAAAAAGACAACTTGTTTTTATAGCTGAACTTGATAGGGTTTGTCAAAAACAAAATATTGATTGCCATCAAGCTAAAGTTGATAGACACTACTAAATAAATATTTAGTAGTTTTTTTCATATATTGGTATTTACTTTCATACATTTTAATGAAATTAAAATTGAAAGTAGGGATTATATGGAAAAAACCGATATTATAACGAGCATTGCGGAGAGAACTGGTGGCGATATATATTTGGGGGTAGTAGGAGCAGTTAGAACTGGTAAAAGTACTTTCATAAAAAGATTTATGGAATCTTTGGTCATCCCTAATATAGAAGATGAATATGAAAGAAAAAGAGCGATGGATGAAATACCTCAAAGTGCAGCAGGTAAAACAATTATGACAACAGAACCTAAGTTTGTGCCTAATACTGCGGCTACCATAAAGATGGATGGTTTAACTTGTAATGTAAGATTGGTAGATTGTGTAGGATTTGTTATTCCTTCGGCTAAGGGGTATGAGGATGAAAACGGACCAAGATTAGTCAGAACTCCTTGGGGAGTTGTCTTAAAATAGATACCCACACAAAAATATTAAAAACCCTTATTTTATAAGGCATAATGATATCATTTCTTACTAAGCTTTGTATTTAATCAATTAAGAAAAGGTGGAAATTATGTTAAAAGTAGAAAATTATTATGAAAAGCCCTTTACTGATTTAGCCAAATTATACTATCAAAAATTTTATAAGGTATTTCCAGTTTCACTATTAAAAAATATGGATAATGATACTTTAAAAGAAAAAATTGTTAATAGCTTGGTAAGTGGACAAGTATTTAATCACAATGATGAAAAGTTTAAAGTAGCAGTAGTTGATAAAAAGGTTAATTATATTAAATTAATTGAATTAATTAAAGAGAGTATGGATTCAATAAGATATGATTATACTAAAATGATAAAAGAAATTAATAATATTGTTGATCTTAGAAAAACTGGAAAGATATTTTCTTTTGAAGAGCATTTAGAAGCTTTGATATTATCACAATTAAGTAATCACA
>JBBAEV010000023.1:0-13270 GCA_041655735.1 Bacilli bacterium
CACTCATTACCACATGGAAGAGAGACGTTTTTACATAAACAAGGGAAGTGGGGGTGAGATTGTAATAATTTGTATACAGAATAACCTAATCGCTATAAGATTAGAGGTAATTATAAGAGCTAAGTAGGAATACCATGGATTATAGTAAACGCATCGCTGCTATGCAAGAAATGCTCCCGCAAACCAATCCTGTTCATGTGTTTAAAGCACCAGGGCGGGTTAACTTAATTGGAGAGCACACAGATTACAATAACTGCCCAGTTCTACCATTCGCGGTTGATCGTGAGATTATTGGGGTTTGTCAATATCGCCAAGATAATCGTATTTCAGTGCGGGATAAACAAGATAAGTTTGGTAGTATCGAGTTTACGATTGCACAAAAGATAGCACCCTACCAGAGAGGGAATTGGGGCAATTATATTAAAGCTGGAGTACAGGGGATTCTCGATTTTTGGCCTGATTTACCTGCTAACATGGGTGGTTTTGATATGGTTATTCACAGTACTATTCCACCCGCAGCTGGAATGAGTTCATCTTCAGCCCTTGTTGTCTTGGCTTCTTTAGTGTTTCTTGGTGCAAATGGTATTGAAGTTGTAAGCCAAAAAGAGAAGCTCTTTTTAGCCGAGTGCTGTGCAAAAAGTGAACGTTATACTGGAACGCAAGGTGGCGGGATGGACCAAGCTGCTATATTGCTTGGAGAGAGCCAAAAAGCCTTGTTAATTAATTTCAATCCATTACGGTGTAAAAAGGCACCACTACCAGAATCTCATACATTGGTCGTAGCCCATTCACTAGTAGAAGCTCCTAAAACTCAAACAGTAATGGATGCTTATAATCGAAGAAGTACTGAGTGTCGTCTTGCAACAGCGTTAATAAGTAAAGAATTAGAAGCTACTTACCAAGTTAGCACAGTAGAGTTTATGGGAGACTTGCTACCTGAAAAAACCGGTCTATCAGAAGCGGAACTTCGGGATGTAATCCAACATGCAGTGGTGGATAAGCCCTATTCAGTAGCAGATATTGCTCAAGAGTTGGAGATTAGTGAACAACAAGTTATAAGCAAATATTGTTTGCGCAATGATGGCTCTATCTTTCCGGTTCCTGAAGAAGGGTTTCTTTTGTATGAACGGTTAACCCATGTTCTCAATGAATGGAAGCGCGTCCTAGAGGCCTACGAATCCTTGCATGCTGATGATATGATAAAGCTAGGACAGTTGATGAATGCATCCCATGCCAGTTGTCGCGATTTACATCAGGTCAGTTGCAATGAATTGGATATTTTAACCGAGATTAGTAGAAAATCAGGAGCAATAGGTTCAAGGTTGACCGGTGCTGGCTTTGGAGGCTGTACGATAAACTTAGTGCCCAATGAATTATTGAAAGACTACATACAAAGACTTGGAGAATCTTATTACCGAGATATTATGCAGAGAACACACTGGGATGATATGATTTTTATAGTAACGCCTGAATCAGGGGCAAGGCGGTTGGTGTAAAGAGGTTAATTATTCTTAGGGGGCTCGTAGTGAAGTCGATTGTTATCGTGGAAGATGAAAGGCTAGTACTGCTGGGGATTGAATCGCTATTTGAACAAAATAATAGATATCGGATTGTTGGTAGTTTTTCACGTGCAGACCAAGCCCTTCAGGCTGTTATTACTCTAGATCCCGATATCATTCTTACCGATATCAAGATGCCAGGAATGGATGGGTTAGAATTCTTAAAGTGTCTACAAAAGGAAAAAGTTCGTGCAAAAATCGTTATCCTCAGTTGTTTAGAAGATTTTGCAATTGTTTCAAATGCTTTTAAATTGGGAGCTGTTGATTATATCTTGAAGCATGAACTAGATGCAGATCAGTTATTCAAGGTCTTAGATGGGTTGCCTATTGATAAAAGAAGATCTGAGAACAAACACGATCAAATTGTAGCACAACCTGACTGGGCTGAGTTGCATCGTTTTTCCGATCGACTAAAAAAGAATGAATCGCTCCCTTTAAATTTAACGAATCCTATAGTCTACCGTATGATTTTTAAAAAGAAATATTCTAAAAACCACCTCCCTCTAAAATCAGGTGTTGATATCTTTTGGTGCTTACGGTTTGTTCGTAAAGTGTTAGAAGTTTTTAACATAGGAGAGGTTTACTACGAGGAATCTGAAGAGTTGGTGTTGGTGCTTGATGGCGATGACGAGAGGGAAGAGATACGGAAGAAATTTTTTCACCAGTTAATCGAGCAATTAAAACAGTATATAAACAGCCCCGTAGTTGTGTTTCGAGGAGCGATTGTCGCTTCAGCCTCTATGCAAAAACAATGGGAATTACTCTCGGATGTACAAGAGCACATTTTCTATATCGATTCTACACGAATTAAAGTGATTGGCTCTGTAGTCCAAGGTAGTATAAAAGTTGATTTACCCCCTCCAATCTGGTTATTTCAGGCAGAGCAACTTCCCCGCTGGCATGATGCAATGAAAATCTATTTTTCTGCGGCTAAAGGAGCAAAAGTTGACCCTCCAACTCTTTGTATGAACCTCATTGTATATTGGCACCAAGTTCAACAATTATTGAAATCATTGTTTGTTCATCCCGCGGATGAAATTAATTTGCATGCTACTTTGTTCGAATATGTGAAAGATTTTGATGATCTTAATCAACTAGCTTTGTGGTACACTGCTGAATTGCCGCAGAGGATTGCTTATGTACACGATTTACAGGGACACAGCAGAAAGATTATGCAAATGAAGCTTTTTTTACTCGAGCACTATGCAAAACATATTACGTTGCAAGATATGGCTAAACGGCTCAATCTCAACAGTAACTATTTATCTGAATTGTTTAAGAAAGAATCTGGTATTGGCTTTGTGGCATATCTCAATACGATTCGTATTTGCAAAGCGAAGTCTCTTTTATTGGAGAGCGATGCCACGGTAGAGGCGATTAGTAATGAAGTGGGGTACACTAGTGCCAGTCATTTTTCTCGAATATTTAAGAAAATAACAGGACAGACAATTAGTGATTTTCGATCTGCATATGCAAACAATCTGAATTATGGGCATGAGAACTGAATATTGAGCATGGATTAGGGGGGGCGTAATTACCTTAATAGGATTTTTACTGGGTTTTGAGCATGAATCACTAACTATTGAGTATGGACTCCGTAAGGTTGGTATTTCAGACTAAAAGTAACTGAAAACCATAGGAGGTTATCATATGAAAAAGGTATTAGTATTTTTTCTTTTCTCTCTATTACTTGTTTTTCCTCTTTTTGCTGCAGGACAGAAGGCAACTCTTGAGGGGGATCAGGTTGTTTTAACCATTTGGGAGCATACTCCTCAATTTGAGCTTCCTTTACGGAACACACTAGAACGTTTCATGGAAAAGAACCCTGATATTAAAGTTGAGTATGAGATTAAAACACCCGACAATTATCTCTCTTTGCTCACTACAGCCATTCAGGCTGGTGAAGCTCCCGATTTGTTCTGGCATCACGGTACAGCAACCACCGATATGGCAAACTTGACCCGACAGGGAGCTTTGATGGATCTTACAGGTAAAATCGACGTAAAAGCCTATTCACAAATGTCTCGCGACAAGGTGACATGGGAAGGTAAATTATACCAAACTCCCGCGGCCACAATCGACACACGTGCTGCTTTCTATAACAAAGATTTGTTTGCCAAGCATGGTTGGAGTGTTCCTAAGACATTTGCTGAGTTTGAAACTCTCCTTGCTACTATCAAGAAAGCTGGTTACATCCCGTTGAGTCTTGCTGGGCGTGATAACTGGAATATTCTTTTCCTCTTTGAACCTATTCTTGCTGCCATGCATCCAGATTGGATTATAGAAGCTACTGCAGGAAAAGCTAGAATTGATGATCCGCGTGTAGTTGCTGCGATGGAAAAAATGATTGAATGGGGCAAAAAAGGGTATTATGGCGATCTCTTTCTCGGAGTCGATGAAGCTGGACAGTATTTGGCTTTCTCCCGTGGACAGGCTGCCATGACAGTTGCAGGTTCTTGGACAACTACCACTCTCGAGAATAATAATCCTGATATGAAGATTGGTGCATTCCAGATTCCAACCCGCGATGGACGAAAACCCATAGTGCTCACCTATGCTGCTGGATTCTCAGTCTATTCCAAGACTAAATATCCTGAACAAGCAATACGTTTAGCTAATTATTTGGCTTCGATAGAATCACAACAGATTTGGGTTGATGGGCTTGGTGCTATCGCAGGATTAGAAGGTGTTACCTCGGGGAGTGCATTGGCTGATGAAATTGCCGATGCGAATTTAGAGCTAGAGAGTTTCTACAACATACTGGTTCTCGGTCATGCTGAAGGTAAATCCCCGACCAAGGTTTGGGAAGAAGACAATCCAAAATTATTCACTGGGACTGTTGTCCCACGAGATTTTGTGAAGACCCTCGATTCAATGATGGATTACCCTAATCTTTAAGGAAAGTTTGTGTGGATGCCGATATTCGGCATCCACTTCCGTAGTTATTATATAAGAGAGACACTATGACAAAACCCAAAGCATACATCGGTTTTATTACACCAGGATTCATCTTGTACACTGTGTTCATGATTGTCCCGCTCGGTTTTGCTATCTATTACAGCTTTTTCTCGTGGTCTGGGATGGGAGCAATGGATTTTATTGGGTTCGATAACTTTAAACGGATTTTCTTTGAACCGAGAATGTCTGGTATTTTCCGTAATGCACTAGGGAACAATTTTCGGTATATGGCCATTGCAGTTTTTGTGTTTATACCTATTCAAATCGGGATGGCCTATTTGATCCATTTAAAAATTCATGGTCATGGTTTCTTTAGACTGATGATTTTTCTTCCTTACGTCATTAGCCCTTCTATTGTAGGCTTTTTTACCTTACTTATTTTTGATCCAAACATAGGTATGTTAAATAATCTATTTATATCCTTGGGTTGGACGCAGTTAGTGAGTGCTTGGTTTGGCTCCTCTAATATTGCTTTTTATCTTTTAGTCAGTGTCATCGGATGGAATGGGATTGGGGTCGGAATGGTCATAATTCTGGCAAATATGAAAAACATCCCGGAGGATGTGATTGAAGCTTCGATCATAGATGGGGCCTCAGTCTGGCAACGTTTTTGGCGAGTTGAGTTGCCTTTTCTGCAACCATCAATTGTAAATGTGGTTGTACTGAGTTCAATCTTTGCCTTAACCCAATTTGATATACCTTTCATTGTCGGGGGGCTCAATGGGGGCATTGATGGGAAGCTCGATTTTCTGAACTTGATGTTCTTTCGCTATACATTTGGCGATGCCTACTTTGGCGAGACTGCCCTCGGTTTTGGAGCTGCTATCAGTGTAGTAGTGTTTTCAATTATTTTTGTGATAGCGCTTTTACAGAAATTTGTATTTAATCGATTGTTCAACCGATGATCATGGAATTTTCAAATCAGGGAGGTTTTGATGTATAAGAGGCGGCAAGGAATTGGCAGTTGGATAGCTACCATCGTACTAATCTTGTACTGTTTAATCGCTGTAGTGTTGATCGGAAATATGATTATCTCTTCGTTTAAGACAAAGCAAGATTTATTGTTTAATACTTTTGGATTTCCGACTAAAATTTCTTTCGAGAATTACCGACAGGTGCTCATTAAAGATTCACTCTACAAAAACTTTCTCAATAGTATCATCTTGACTATGCTATCGATAGTCTCATTAATATTTTTCTCTTCAATGACTGCCTATGGCCTATCTCGCTATCAGTTTAAAGGACGCCAAGCGCTTGAGTTGTATTTTTTGTTAGGATTGATGTTTCCTATACAGATTGCAATTTTACCCCTGTTTATAATTATGCGCACGCTTAATCTAACCAACACTTTTTTAGGGATGATTATTCTCTATACTGCAAATATGTCCTTTTCTTTGTTTATATTCTCGCAGTTTTTTAAGGATCTACCTGCGGCATTACATGAGAGCGCGGTTATTGATGGAGCTTCAGAACTTACTATTTTCTGGAGAATAATGATGCCAATTTCGAAGCCGGTTATATTTACAGTAATGACGGTCAGTTTCGTGCAGATCTGGAATGATTTCTATCTACCGCTCGTGTTTTTAGGAAAGAGGTCACTGCATACACTGACACTCGCTATTTATCAATATCTAGCCAATTTTTTAGCTTACTGGAATTTTGTCTTTGCGGCAGCAACACTTGCTTTAATACCAGTAATTATCGTGTTCTTGGTATTCTCAGACCAGATAATATCGGGATTAGCTGCCGGTTCAATCAAGGAGTAGTTTAATATGGCGTGTGTTGAGAATTCAACTATAATTCCCACCAATTTACGGTGTGAACTGCATCCGACACCACTTTGGATAGATGTTCCTAACCCCCGTTTTTCTTGGAATTTTACCCCTGATATTGCTCCTTCTTGGTCACAAGAGACTTATCAGATAGAAGTTCTGGATAAAGAGGGTGTTGTTTGTTGGGACTCTGGACCAGTTCGTAGCAAGAGATCTTTTGCAGTGGTTTATGGAGGGAATGCTTTTGCACCTTTTTCGATGTACTCCTGGCGTGTCAGAGTTGGTGGGACCTCAGGTAGTTGGAGTGGATGGTCTGCTTACTCTTGCTTTGAAACAGCGATGTTGGGCTCTGCGGACTACAAGGCCAAATGGATTAGTACGCCAACTCCTGTCTGGTATACAGCAGGAGAGTGGGAAAGTGGTGTTCCTGGCCAAAAGACTAATCAGAAAGAAGGATTGCATACCTACGGTATATATTTGTCTACTTATGTGAAGCTTACTCAACCGATAATGAGGATTAAAAGAGCACGGGCGTACGTGACTGGAGTAGGGCTTTACCAATTGTATCTTGGGCAGGAGAAGGTGGGAGAGCGGGTGTTGACTCCTTCCCAAACAGATTATCATAAGCGGGTTCTGTATGATGTGTTACCGCTTACCATAAATAAGCAAGAGTTGGCAATTACCCTTTTTTTAGGCAATGGTCGACATATTGCCCTCTATGGATTTGAAAAGCCGCGTGGATATGTGCAGATCTTAATTGAATATGAAAATAATGCTCAGCAATGGATCTGTACTGACTCCAGTTGGGTCGTCTCTACAGGCCCAGTTCAACAAAATAGTTTATTCAATGGCGAAGTATATGATAGTCGGATAGTGTTAAGTGATAATGAAAGTTTAAGGGTTGAAGAGGTTCAAGGCTATCCTTTGAGCGCAGCGTATGAACCACCGATTATGATTGAACGAGAAGTTTTTCCAGTACGCATGTGGCGTGTGAAGAGTGGCTATATCTATGATTTTGGACAAAACTTTTCTGGGTTTGTTATTTTTCAAGGCCAACAGCCTTCTGGTACCCAGTTAACTTTCCAATTTGCCGAAAACGTTACTGAAGATGGAGAGCTTAACCCCTCTTCCAATCGGAAGGCAGAAGCAACAGATATGCTTATTTGTAATGGGCGATATCTGAAGTGGCACCCTGTTTCAACCTATCATGGTTTTAGATATGTGTTGGTAGCGGGATACGTAGGAGTTCCTAAATTGGAAAACCTTCAGGGGCTTTTTGTACATACCAAAGCCGACCCTGTGGGGACTTTTCATTGTTCCAACGACGATTTTAATCGGGTTCATCAAGCCATCCTTTGGGGGTTACGTTCAAACATGATGGGAGTTCCTACCGATTCTCCACAGCGCGATGAACGTCATGGATGGCTAGGAGATGCCCTCTTGGCAGCCCCGGCGGCGTTGTTGAATTATGAGGTACAGTTGTTTTACGAAAAATATCTACAAGATATTGCAGATACACAAAATGAAAATGGCTCTATTACCGATGTAGCTCCTAAGTTCTGGATGGATAAGCCTGCCGACCCAGCCTGGGGCAGTGCGTTTATTACTATCGGGTGGTATGTTTATCTTTATCGGGGAGATGAAGAGGTGCTGGAGAGATTTTATCCCGCTTTTCTACGCTATATTGAGTTTTTGCTCTCTCAGACCACAGATGGAATTGTGGAAGATTTAGGTACGTTCGGAGACTGGTGTGCTCCGGGTTTAGTTACTTCTAAGAAAACCGGATTGCCATTTATTTCGACTTGGTATCTACATCATGACCTTTCGCTGATGGAGCAAATTGCCCAAGTTCTCCAAAAAACTGAGGATGTTTTAAAGTATCGGCATAAGGCCAAGAGCATTGGGGATGCTCTATGTAAACGCTTTTGGAAGGGGACCCACATGGAGAGTTTACCAATGTCTCCTTGGGACTTTCCGGATCAGAGTGCACAGGCGTTAACGCTCTCTAGTGACTTACTTGATAAGCAAAAATCACTAACTTTAGCGGCAAAATTGAATAACCTCGTTGCTGCGACCTCTGGTGATCATGTTGGCACTGGAATTCATGGAACTCGGTATCTATTAGAACAGTTATCACGCTGGGGCTATCAGGAAAAAGCCTACACGATAGCTAATCAAAAGAATTATCCCGGGTGGATCTATATGTTGCGTGAAGGAGCCACTACGCTTTGGGAAAGATGGGAGCCTATTTTCTGTGAAGGTATGAATTCTCATAATCACATTATGCTTGGTTCCATCGATCAATGGTTTTATACCTATGTAGCAGGGTTATCTCCTCTGGCTCCTGGGTGGCGAAAGATTAACTTAGCGCCAGCTTATATAGCGCAGATTAGCCATGCTTCGGCATCAGTTGTTACTCCATATGGTCAGGCTACCTTGCAGTGGGAACGCAATGATTGTAGTGTAGTAGTGACGCTAACAATTCCCCCTGATACCGATGGTTATCTCTTTTTACCGCCAGAATTGACTCTTTTAGAATTTCTGGAAAAACCTGCTGATGCAGAGGTTGTGTTGGAAACTATGGAGTCTCCCCTATGCCCCTATCAGGGGGGAGACAACCAGACATACCATATTCCTCCTGGGTTTTATCAGGCGGTTTGTAAAGTAGAGCTCCCATGAACACACATGAGGTATATAGTTCTCGTGAACGGGTCGTTAGGGCCCTCTATCGCGAACCTGTAGATCGGGTACCGATTAATTATCTAGCTAATGCTGGTATCGATCGGAGGCTCAAGGATCATTTTAAATTAGCGCCTCATTCTGATGAGGCGCTGTTACGGACTTTGCAGGTGGACTTTCGTGAGCTATCTCTCCCCTATATTGGTAAACCTCTCCACCAGAGTAAGGAGGAGCGGAGAGTCGATCCGGAATGGGGAATAGTGTGTCGCTGGGTTGAACATGAACATGGGGGCTATTGGGATTATTGTGATTTTCCGCTCCAAGATTTAACGCATGAACAAGTAGAATCTTGGCCGATGCCCCCTCCTGATGATTATGATTATAAGTTATTGAGAGAACAGGCCCGTACGTGGAAAGATTTAGCTCTCTACTTTGGGAATCCTGGCCTTGGAGATATCTTAAATACTACTGGAATGTGGTGCTCAATGGAGAACGTCTATGTAGCACTGGCTGAAGAAAACGAAGCTTGGTTGCGTTTAGTTGACCGACGCCTAGCAGTCCAGTTGGCTCAGATGGAGCGTAGTTTAGAGGTCTTGAAAGGACGTATCGATTTTATTTGGATGGGAGAAGATTTGGGCGCTCAGATTGGTCCCCTTATCTCTAAAGAGATGTTTCGGAGAATCATTCGACCACGTCATCAAAAATTTATAGACCTTGCTACAATATATAATGTGCCGGTGATGATGCACAGTTGCGGTTCTTCGTCATGGGCCTTTGATGATTTTATTGAGATGGGAATTGTTGCCGTCGATACCCTCCAACCAGAAGCTGCTCTGATGGATCCAGGGTACCTGAAGGCTAAATATGGCAATCATTTGGCTCTTCATGGAGGTTTTTCAACCGCAGGTTCAGTTGTTTCTGGGTCGCTTGAAGCTGTGCTGAAAGAGTTAGAGATGTTATTGGATATAATGATGGAGGGTGGGGGGTACTTATTTTCTCCAACCCACCTGTTACAGGATAATTCAAGTTTAGAGAATGTATTGGCAGTATACCAAGCATTACCGAAAGTTGGCAGATATTAGAACTAAAGGAGAAATTTGGTATGACTCCACGTGAACGTGTACTTTCAGTGTTAGCTGGCCAGCAGAGTGATCAAGTTCCTTTTGACATCTGGTATACTCCAGAGATTAAGAAACAGTTGATGGATTATTACCAAATTACAGATGAACAAGAGGTATGGCGTCACCTGGAGATAGATAAAATAGTTTGGGTAGCTGCTCCCTATAAAGAGTTGCAAGAACCAAAAATAGATAGTGATGGACGTCTCATTAAAGTAAATGAATGGGGTAGCGGGATTCGAACCGTTGCCCATAGCACGGATGGATCGTATGAAGAGGTGGTCTCGTATCCTCTGCTAGAGGCTGAAACAATTGAAGCTATTGAAGCGCACGCATGGCCTGATCCTAATAATTTTGATTACCACTATCTACTAGAGAGTTGTAAGCACCATAATGAGTGGGTGCGGATGCTCTTTTTCATATCGCTCTTTGAAATATATTGTAAATTACGCCCTATGGATCTTTCGCTCATGGATCTCTATGTCGAGCCCGAGCTCGCCGACGCTATTATTGCTAAGATCTTCACGATTCAAAAGAATTATATAGAAAAAGCTTTTGCAGTTTGTGGTGATGCTCTCGATATTGTCTACTTATCAGATGATATGGGGATGCAGGATCGGCAGTTACTATCAGTTGAAGTATGGGAGGCCCGCTTTAGTGAGCCGTATCGCCAGCTGATTGAATTAATTCACTCCAAGGGAGCTTATGCTTTCTACCACTCAGATGGAGCAGCTTTTCCGATTATTGAACGCATGGTTGATTTAGGAGTCGATGTTATAAATCCTATTCAGCATGTCTGTCCTGGTATGGATTGCGCACATCTTAGCGAGACTTTTGGGTCAAAAGTGGCTTTTCATGGAGCTGTCGAGAATCAACAGATCCTCCCTTTTGGGACGTCCCATGATGTAGTCACTGAGGTGCGCAGTAATATTGCCACTCTTGGAGCACATGGACGGTATATTTGTGCACCGTGTCATAATCTCCAACCAGGAACTCCCCTCGAGAATATTATTGCCCTCTACAACTGTGATCGATCTTGGTGATCTTTTTCAAGGTTCTTTGGTGATGAGGGGCATCGGTATGGTTACGGAACAACCCTGACCCGGCTGGGAATTGACAAGTAATGAATATTTTGCACCATGATATAATCGCAATCGTGTTTGAATATTGCGTAATCCGGTGTGATTCAGTTCGTCAGTTTCGTATACATTTTCTTGGCGTGTCAGTGAATCAGTGAGGTCTTTGGGCAGGCCTTTGCCATTGTCGCTGACGGTGATATAGAGAGTTTCTATCTCGATTTCTGCTCGCACGGTTATCACTCCTGGTTCAGGAAGATCAACTATACCATGTATAATGCTATTTTCCACAAGGTTCACAATCATTAACTTATGAATTAGAAAATCTTGAAGTTCCTTGGGAACCTCCTGTACAATAGTAAAATTTTGGTACCTGAAACGCTGAATAACCGCATAGTCTTCCATTAGTTCTAGTTCTTTACGTAAGGGAATATACTCGCTTTCAATATCGGAGAGACTGCGTAGATAACGAGTAAGAGCGAGAGTAATTTGTTTAATATTTTTTTGTCCGTTGATTTGAGCCATCCATCGGATAGTGTTCAAAGAGTTATATAGTAGATGGGGGGTCAGTTGCAATTGCAAAGTTTGCATATGAGCTTTCCGTTTATCTTCCTCCTCTTGCTTTACTTCTTGAAGTAATTTTTGAATGCGGCTTGTCATAGCATTAAAACCAATTGAGAGTTGCTTAATCTCGTCATGATGGGCGACGTCAACTTGAATATCCAACATCCCTTCCCCAACCTTATTTACTGCACAAGTAAGGGAGTGAATTTGTTTTGTAAGTTGTTTGGAGATGAGGTGGCTTATGATGAGAAAGAAGAGTAAATAGAGCACTACGCTCAGATTGAAAACATTGCGAATAAAAGTGAGTTCTCCAGAAATGTTGCGGGTATCTAGTATTAAGGAAATATTCCAATCACTGGCTTGAGAGGTTGCAGAGAGGCGAATGTTTGTTTTGCCGAGTGGCTTTTCAATGTATGAAGGGTGATTCGAAGCTATTATTTCTCCCGAATTGTTAGTTAAAGTTACTTGTTGATTTTTTGAAAATGGGGTGTATTGAAAAAAGTCGTCGAAGAATAAACTATTAAAAGCCAGCAGCAGAGTTGCGATAGGTTTTTGTTCCTGACGAATGTGACGAGCTCCAAAAAAGAAAGTATCAGTGAGACCGAAATTGGTAATCATTGGATAGGTTTTGGTCCAATGTATACGTCCTTCAAGAGCTAAAAGCGTGGGTTGAATTGCTGTGTTGATCGTATCAATATCTTGAATCCCTGTACCGCTGAAAATAATCCCTTTATCGGTGATGAGGTAAGCTGATGCCACGAGGCGATTAGAATTAACAAATCCATCCAGCTGGTTTTTGATTGTACAGCAATCAAGAATAGGTGTTTCAGCAAGAATCTCTTCCATCGCTTGGGCATTCAAATAAAATTGCATGCTCAGTTGTTGATAATGTTGCAATTTTGTATCGAGGTTTTTACGCATCTCCTGAATGATTTGGTTATTGTTGTGTATTTGTTGTTCTACTGCATATTGAATGAAAAGATGGTTAGCAATAAAATAGATGATGCCACTTGGTAAAACTACTATCAGTACAAACCACAGAAATATTTTCTTTTGCATAACTTTTATAATAACCGGTGATCGACACCATTTAAAGTAGTAGGTAGCGTTATGTGCAGAAGAAGTAGCAGAGATAGTTGCAAAAAACATTAGGACAATTAATATTTTTATTGTTGACAATCTAGCGGAACCACATATAATTATAAACAGATCGAATTAGAACATTTCGAAAACGATTAAATATAGGCGTTTACGAAATTACTATAGCAATAAATGCTGCATAATAGAAATTTTCCCTCCGAGATTAGCGGGAAATCCTTTAGTTGTATTGTTGGTATAGCTTATCTAAATAGGTTGCTTGAGAAACTCCCTCTGCTTTGTGAAGTCCATGGTGTGCGGGGAAGTTGGGATTTTATGATGTTCTCATACATTAGAACTAAAGGAGAAATTTGGTATGACTCCACGTGAACGTGTACTTTCAGTGTTAGCTGGCCAGCAGAGTGATCAAGTTCCTTTTGACATCTGGTATACTCCAGAGATTAAGA
>JBBAEV010000024.1:0-13064 GCA_041655735.1 Bacilli bacterium
TGTTTAGTAATGAAACCAAGATGGGAAGAAATAGAAAAAGAACTTAATATAGATACAGAATATTATGATTATGATGAAGATAAAAGAGAAATTGAAAAATGGAGTATCGGTAGTATTTTACCAGTATTTATTTTTCTTGATAAAGATGAAAATGAATTTTTAAGATTAATTGGTGAACAATCTAAAAATAAATTAATTGATATAATTAAACAAAACAAAGACAAATAAATTAAGGATTAGGTGAGGGTAATGAAGCATATATTAAAACTTATATTAATTACAATCTTATTATTTTTTTCTTTTGGATATAAAGTAAATGCTGAGGAAAAGGTAGATGTCTATCTTTTTTATAGTAATACTTGTCCTCATTGTGCTAGGGAAAAGAAAATGTTAAATGAATTAGCAAGGAAAAACAATAATATTATTATTCATACTTATGAAGTTGATTCTTATGAGGGTTATAGATTATGGTTAGAAAAAGCTAATGAATTAGGAACCAATCCTTCAGGAGTGCCTTTTACTATTATTGGAGATACTTATTTTGTAGGATATTCAGAAGGATATATTAAAGATGAGATAATAAATGAAATAAATAAAAGATTATCCTCTACTAATGAAGAAGAAAATGATATAAAGGAAGAAGATAATTATAAATTAGATGTTCCTATTATAGGAAAAATCGAAACAAAAGACTTTTCTTTACCCCTTATTACTATAATAATGGGAACTTTAGATGGATTTAATCCTTGTGCTATGTGGGTATTATTATTTTTAATATCTATCTTAATGGGTATGAAAAATAAAAAAAGAATGTGGACCTTGGGATTAACATTTATAATCACTTCTGCTTTAGTATATTCTTTATTTATGATTGCATGGTTAAATGTAGCTTTATTTGTAGGATCTTTATTGTGGATAAGATTATTAATCGCAGGAGTTGCTTTAACAGGTGGATTTATTAATTTAAAATCAGGATTAAAAAAAGAAACTGGATGTAAAGTAGTAGATGATAAAAAACGAGAAAGAATATTTTCTCGCATAAAAAAATTTACTGGTGAAAAAAAGTTTTTATTAGCCATGGGAGGAATAATCTTATTAGCTATATCTGTGAATCTAATAGAGTTACTATGTTCAGCTGGACTTCCTGTTATTTTCACTCAAATCCTAGCTTTAAATGAATTATCTTCTATTCAATATTATTTATATATATTATTGTATATGATATTCTTTATGATAGATGATATATTAGTATTTTTTCTCGCTATGACTACTTTAAAATTAACTGGTATATCTACTAAATATGGTAAAGCGTCTCATATTATTGGAGGTATATTAATGATAATAATCGGATTGCTTTTAATATTTAATCCAGGATTATTAATGTTTAACTAAATTATCCTAACGCAATATCCATTATCATCATTACTGAAAAGCCTATTAGTGTAAATAAAGCCATTAAGCTTTTCTTTTTATTTGTTTGACTTTCAGGTATTAATTCTTGTACAACAACATATATCATAGCGCCTGCCGCAAAAGCTAATAAATATGGTAATAACATTCTTACTTTTAATACAAGTAATGCTCCTATTACTCCTGAAATCGGTTCAACAATACCACTTAATTGACCATAAAAGAACGATTTACCTCTTGAAAATCCTTCTCTTCTTAAAGGTACACTAACAGCTGTTCCTTCGGGAAAATTTTGAAGACCAATCCCAAGAGCTAACAAACAAGCGGTAGCTATAGTAGTACCTTCCAATCCATAAGATAAAGAGCCAAAAGCTACTCCTACTACTAATCCTTCAGGGATATTATGTAATGTTATTGAAAAAATTAATAAAAGTGATCTTTTGAGATTATTTTTTTTATATACTTTTTTCTTATCGAAATATTCAAATGCTTTATCCCCTATAAAAAGTAATATTCCTCCACCAAAAAACCCAATAAAAGCAACTAACCAAGAAGTCATATTTAATTGATTAGCCATTTCAATACCAGGTGATAATAATGACCAAAAAGAAGCCGCAATCATTATTCCGGCCGCAAATCCTAACATCGCATCCATAACACTCTTATTTACTTTTTTAAAGAAAAATACTAATCCAGCTCCTAAAGTAGTAACTCCCCAGGTAAAAAGGGTTGCGATTAGAGCCTGTGTAGTATGATTTAAGTTTACAAACCAATTAACCATATTATCCTCCTATATTCATAATCTATATTATGAATAATGGACATTTGTGTGAGTGTTATAGATTTTAAATATATAAAAATATGATACATTACTTACAATTAGAATAATAATTATATAATATTAAAACATATAATTAATGAGGTAATTATATGAATATAGGTTTGATTAGTATTATTTTAGCTTTTATATTATCTTTAATAGCGGGATTATCTACAGGTTTAGGAGGTTGCATTGCTTTATTTGTAAAAAATACTAATACTAAATTTTTAGCTATTAGTCTTGGTTTTTCAGCAGGAGTAATGATATATGTTTCTATGGTTGAAATACTTTCTGAAGCAAATAATTATCTTTCTATATCTTTTGGTGAAAAAATAGGTACCCTATATACTATTATTGGTTTTTTTGGGGGAATGCTTTTAATTAATTTAATAAATAAACTTATTCCTAATGATATAAATATATATAATAGTCAAAAAAATAAAGCTAGACTTATGCGTACTGGTTTATTTACTGCGATAGCAATAGCCATTCATAATTTTCCTGAGGGAATAGCTACCTTTATTTCATCAGTTCAATCACTAAAGGTAGGTATCCCTATTGTTATTGCGATAGCTCTACATAATATACCCGAAGGTATTTCTGTTTCTGTTCCTATATATTATGCCACTAATAATAAAGAAAAAGCTTTTCGTTATTCTTTATTTTCAGGAATGGCTGAACCATTAGGAGCACTTATTGGTTACTTAATATTACTTCCTTTTATGAATGATGTTATATTTGGAGTATTATATGCAGTAGTTGCAGGTATAATGGTATTTATTTCTATTGATGAATTATTGCCTGCCGCTAGAGAGTATGGTAAGCATAGTTTATCTATCTATGGATTAGTAGGTGGTATGATCTTTATGTCAATTAGTTTATGGTTATTTATATAGATAAAAAATAAAAAACTACTATACAAATAAAATATAATATAGTATAATACAAATACATTCGCAAGAATGTATTATTTTGGGGAATTAGCTCAGCTGGCTAGAGCGCCTGCCCTGCAAGCAGGAGGTCAAGGGTTCGAGTCCCTTATTCTCCACCAAAATATTAAATTAAACTCATTATTATAATAATGAGTTTTTTATTTGACACATTTTGGTAAAAACAATATAATAAATATTATTAAAAACGGGAGGTTTTGTTTATGAAAGTATTACAAAAAATCATAAACCAGGTACATTTTGATACACCAGTTAATAACGATTATTACATTCCTGTTGATTTATTATTAAAAAGGCTTTTAGATTATGAAGTAGATATACCTGATGATTTTTATGAAAAATGCAAACAAAAAAAACATATGGGTGATATTGCTACGGAATATATAGAAAAGATTAATAATATTGATATTATTTATGATAGTGATGGTCCTGATGGAATATATAGAATAGAAGAACTTGGTAATTTTGGAGGTCATCTATATCCTAACATTAGTTACATAATGGCCAAAACATCTGATACTTTTTATGTAGTTCTTCAAGTTTATTTAAATGCTGAAATAAAAAATGGCAAACGCAGTGTTTATTATACTGATGGAGTTTTATTAAAATTTGAAGATTTTATAGACTTTTTTGATTTATTAAATGAAGTTGCAGATGAAGCAACATTTAGTATTGAAGTTGATAGTGATGAGTATTTAGTTACTCCACAAATAATAGGCGATGAATTACAAGTAAAGCGTGTAAAAGATGGTGAAGAAATTCCTAAGGTTAATGCTGTTGATAAAGAGGAACTTGTAGAACAAATTAGAAAATATAACAAAGATAATAAAGGCAACAATGGATATATAAAAAAACATAAATAAATATAATATTAAACTCAAAAAGTTGAGTTTTTTTTATTTTGTGATATAATTACTTTCATTGAGGTGTAAATTAATGAAAGTATTGTTATATTTAGAACCTAGTGATAGGATTTTCAAAACAGGAATAGGGCAAGCTTATATCCACCAACAAAAAGCTCTTACCTTAAATAATATTGAATATACTACTAACCCTAATGATGAATATGATATTTTACATATTAATACATATGGACCTAAATCATATGCTTTAATGAAAAAAGCCAAAAAAGCAGGAAAAAAAATAGTAATTCATGCTCATGCGATTAAAGAGTATTTTAAAGATTCTTTTCGTTTTTCTAATCAAGTAGCTCCTATTTTTAAAAAATGGCTCATAAAGTGTTATAAGTATGGCGATTATATTATTACACCAACTCCATATTCAAAAAGAAAATTAGAAAGTTATGGGATAAGGAAGCCTATTATTTCTATATCTAATGGGGTTGATTTAAAAGCATTTGAATATAATAAAAAAATAGGAGAACATTTTAGAGAGCATTTAGGTTTTGAAAGTAAAGATAAAATTATTATGTCAGTAGGATTATTTTATAAGAGAAAAGGCGTTTTAGATTTTATTGAGATAGCTAAAAGACTTCCTGAATATAAATTTATATGGTTTGGTGATATTCCTAAATGGTTACCTACTAAAGTAAGAAAAGTTATTAATGATAAGTACGATAATTTATATTTTCCTGGATTTGTCGAACCAGAATTACTAAAAGCCGCTTATTTTGGGGCTGACTTGTTCTTATTTCCTTCATATGATGAAACAGAAGGAATCGTAGTACTTGAAGCTTTAGCATCATCACAAAAATTATTAGTAAGAGATATTTCTGTTTATGAAGATTGGCTAGAAGATGGAAAGAATGTATATAAGGCTAAAAATGTAAATGACTGTGTTAAAAAAACAAAAAAGATAATTAATTGTGAAGTAAAAAACTTAACAAGTGAAGGTTATAAAGTAGCTAAAGAAAAGGATTTAAAAATAATAGGTAAAAAGTTATTAAAAGTATATAAAGAAGTATTAAAAAAATAAGACACATTTGAAATGTGTCTTTTTAATTTTTAAATCTTATTGTTTCATTAGATATATTAAAAATAATACCCGCTATTATCATATATGATAATAAACTAGAACCCCCATAACTAATAAAAGGTAAAGTAATACCTATAATAGGAAGTAATCCTAATACCATTCCTATACTTTGTATTTGTTGATAGATAAGCATTCCAAATATACCCGCAATCATATATTTACTTATATTATTAATATTTTTATTAGCCATACTTATTATTTTCAAGTTAAAAAATATCAACAAACCAATAAAAAATATTGATCCAAACAAACCAAAATTACTCGCAAGTACACTAAATATAAAATCAGTATGAGCTTCTGGAAAGTATATTGGATTAACATTAAATCCATGGCCGAATAATCCTGATGATCCGATAGAAGCCAATGCATTTTGTAGCTGCATACCACTTCCTTCTTGCCAAAATAATAATCTATCTATTCTATAAAATAAATTAGTACCAAACATATTGATAAACAAATCCTGATTTAGCTTATGAATAATTAGTATTCCTCCTAATAAGACAAAAATAATTGAAAATAATAATATAAACCAACGGTATCTAATCCCTGATACAAAAAGAATAGTTAAGGCAATAACAAAATATATTATTACTACTCCTGTATCAGGTTGCATAAAGGTTAGTATTGAAGGAATTAATATTGTTAAACCTACTTTTAATAATAGTTTTAATTCATCTTTAGTAGTGGAATTAAAATTTTCTTCATTAAATTCATGAACTAATCTACTAATTGCAATTATTAAAATAACTTTCATAAACTCTGATGGTTGTATAGTTCCTATTCCAAACACATTAAACCAACATGTAGAGCCATTTACCGTCTTAGCAATCCCTTCAGGTGCGATTAACAAAAAAACTAATAAAAATACTACTATGCCATATAAAAACCATATATTTTTATATAAAAAATTATTCCCAATACCCATTAATCCATAAGCTACTCCAAAACCTATTATAAACCAAATAATTTGTTTCACAAAAACATTACCATAAGAACTAGGAATAATACTTTGAGCACTATAAATAGTGATAATACTAATTATTGATAATAAGATAAGAGGTATTAATATACTTTTTTCAACTTTAAAATGCGACATATTTTTAATATTATCACCCTCTATCTATTATCATATTACACTATTTTTATTCTTTTCTCAATGCAACATTTTTAAACTATTGTCATAATATAATAATGAATAGGAGTGATAAATATGGATAAAAAAATTCCTAATTTATATAAAGGAATAGTAAATAAAAAATTAGATAATCTTCAAACTATATATTATTCAAAAAATAATATAGTTAAGGAAGAAAAACCAACAAAAAACAATAAATATAAAACTGATGATTATGAACAAATGACAGTAAAAGAAAAAATAAACTATCTTTTAAATTTACCTAAATATTTACCTGATTTTATAGTAGAAATTCATACTACAGATCAAATAATTTATACTGAAATAGAAAAACAAACTAAAGATAAACTAATCACTAAAAGTGATACTGAAATTCCTATTAAAGACATTTTAGATATTAAAATAAATAATTAAAGGCCCGAAGGCCCCTTTCTATAAACAATCAATAAATGTATCTTTTAAACATTGAATACCACAAGCACAAGTTAAATCAATCGTAATAAATGAACAAGTTGCGACCCATTTTGTATCACTATCAAAAATAGTATCAGGACATAATGGTTCCCTACAAGGTTTTAATACTCTAAGTGTTGCACAACAACCATCCAATTTTTCTACTCTAAATACCCAAGACTTTCCTACACATCCTTTATCTTCGTAAAATGCTTTCCATAAATTTCCTTCTGGCGTATAAAGTACAAAAGGCCTTGTATTTTCTTTTTCTTCGCAAACTTCATCTCCTAAAAATGGTTTATCACAACTGTCTATTATACGTTCTTTACCTTTGCGATTCTTTTGAATATGTAATATTAATTTTACTACTTCACAAACGCAATTTCCATTTTTTTCTTCATTACACATATAATCCACCCCTTTATTTTATTTCTAATATAACTTATTCTTATGAGTTTTTTTAGTGTATATTGAATACCTATTTCTTTTTTTAGATATTTTCTTTTTTTAAAAAATAGAGTATAATACTTATAGGTGATTAAATGGGATATGTAATTATTGTTGTAGTATTATTAATAGTTGCACTCGCGATTATTAAAGCTAACAACAAAGATTTTCATATTGAAGCTAATAAGCTAGTGGAGTTATTAGGCGGTAAAGATAATATTATCAGTACTGAGTCTAATCGTTCTCGTTTTAAAGTAGCGCTTAAAGATATAAGTATTGTCAATAAAGATGCTATTCAAAAAATGGGGGCTAAAGGGATAGTAGAGATAGATAATCAATTAAAAATTATCTTAGGACCTGCTTCTAGACAATTAGCAAAATATATTCAAGACTTAAAGTGATGAATTTCATCACTTTTTTTCTTTTTTCGACATTATTCGATACTCTTTAATAATAAACTTTTATTGAAGAGGTGATGTTATGTTATTTGTTGAACAATTACTATCTAACTTAATTTATTTACTATTTCCTATTCTTTGTTATTTCTTTTATATTATATATTCAAAAGATTTAAACAAAAAAGAAAATAATATTGTATTAGATGCTGCTTTATTCTTATCTTTATATTTAACTATGAAATATGCTGGTCATATGACTAATATAAAACCAATTATATTATTTAATATACCTTTATTAATTGCTTATTTAAAAAATAAAAAAATAACTGCTTTTATTATTTCTATTCTTATAGTTTTATACTATCATAATAAGCTTGATTTTAATATTTATCTTATTGGTATTGAGTATTTAACTTATTTCTTATTATATTTCTATGTAAACAAAAAAAAGTTAACAAATTATTATTTACTTCATACCTTTATTATAATTAAATCTTTTATCTTTTCTTTTCAAAGTTTTTATTCTTTTAATATAGGGTTTAATGATATAAACATTATTATTCAAATATTTATTATTATGGTGTTATTCTATATTATTTCATATTTTATTTTAATTGGGTTAAAAAAGACAGAAGAACTTACTAGTCTTCATATTTCTATAAAAAAATTAGAAAAAGAAAAAGAACTTCAAAAATCTCTTTTTATGATAACTCATGAAATAAAAAATCCAATTGCGGTGTGTAAAGGGTATTTAGATATGTTTGATGTAAATAATAAAGAGCATGCTAGGAAATATATACCTATCATTAAACAAGAAATAGAAAGAACTTTAACCATTATGGATGATTTTTCATCATTTACTAAAATGAAAATTGAAAAAAACATTCTTGATATCAATTTATTATTAGAAGATGTATTAAATTCTTTAGAATCTTTATTAAAAAGCAATAACATTAAAACAGATTTTAATATAACTGATGAAGAAATATATATAGAGGGGGATTATAATAGATTAAAACAAGTTTTTATTAACGTTTTAAAAAACGCAATTGAATCCATCCCTTATAACAAACTAGGTTTTATAAAATTAAGAACTAAAAATAATAAAAATAAAATAACAATATATATTGAAGATAATGGTATGGGTATGGATGAAGAAACATTAAATAGGATAGGACAATTATTTTATACTACAAAAGATAGAGGGACAGGGCTTGGTATATCACTTTCAAAAGAAATATTAAATAAACATAATGCTTCAATAAAGTATAAATCTAAAAAAAATATTGGTACAACTGTTATTATTAATATCCCGTATCATAATAAAAAAACCTAAAAAGGTTTTTTTTATTTAATAATTTAATAATAATAATTATATGGACCATAATAATTGTAAGGATAATATGAATAAGGTCGATAATAAGATGGTCTATAAAAAGATCTACCATAATAAAAAGGCCTACGACGAGGAAAGAAAAAAGGGAATATAATTCTTTCATCACCTCGGTATTCATTCATAGACGAATCCTCCTTTCATAAGTATTTTATGAATTTATATTAATATTGTGAGGTGATAATATGAAAGATGAAAGGTTAGATAAATTAGCTGGTATAGTTGTTAATTATTCTTTAAATGTAAATAAAAATGAACCCATTATAATTAATTCAGAGACTTTAAAACCTAAACCTTTATTAAAAGCGTTAGTAAAAGAAATAATCAAAGTAGGGGGAATACCTTTTATTAATGTATATGATCCTGAGTTAAAAACTTATTTATCAGAAAATAATACAATAGATCGTATTAAATATATTAAAAAACAATTAAAATATGAAGTAGAAAGATATAAGGGATTTATTAATATTAAATGTAATATTAATGATTATGAGAATAAAAATATCTCCAAAGAAAATATTAGGATATTAGGTGAAGAAACAAAAGATATAAATGATGTAAAAATTAATAAAAGAAAATGGGTGTTGTTGAATTATCCATCAGAAGTAGATGCTTATAAAGCTAAGATGAAAATAGAAGAGTTTTTTGATTATGCATTAGATGCGATGACATATGATTATAAAAAATTAAAAGAAAAAGTGAAACCATTAAAAGAATTAATGGAAAAAACAGATCAAGTAAGAATAACGGCTCCTGATACCGACTTGACTTTTTCTATTAAAAAAATGAATATAATTCCTTGTACTGGGGAAAAAAATATACCAGATGGAGAAATATATACAGCACCTATAAAAGACAGTGTTAATGGCTATATTACATATAATACTGCATGTCCTTATCAAGGCAATGTTTTTCATAATGTAAAGTTGACATTTAAAGATGGGAAAATAATAGAAGCCGCTTGTGATGAAGATAATCAAAAATTAAATGATATATTTGATACTGATGAAGGAAGTAGATATGTAGGAGAATTTGCTTTAGGACTTAATCCAAAAATAACTAAACCTATGGGAGATATTCTATATGATGAAAAAATAATAGGCAGTCTTCATTTTACTCCTGGTAGAGCTTATAAAGACTCTTATAATGGTAATGATTCTAGTATTCATTGGGATATGGTTTTAATTCAAACTAAAGAATATGGTGGCGGTAATATTTATTTTGATGATGTATTAATAAGAGAAGATGGTATATTCATATTGGATGAATTAAAAGATTTAAATTAAAAAGATAGCATAGCTATCTTAATTTTTTGTTAAACGATATAAATTAATTGATGGTCTGTTAAAAAGTCTAAGGTTTATTGTTGATGTTCCAATTCCTGATGAAATATATAAATCAGTATTATTTATTTTATAATATGGTTCGCTATATATCATTGCGCCTTTTACTTCTTTTACTCCCCCAATAAAAGGAATTCTTACTTGCCCATTATGAGAATGTCCCGCTAGTATTAAATCAATATCATATGTGTCTTTAAATTCATCAAAATAATCAGGTTCATGAAGAAGTATTATTTTATAATTTGGTAATACTTTTTCTTCTTCTTCATTATTTTCACCTACATTATAGTATTCCATAATACTATCTATATCAGGATTACCTTCCAACATACTATCAATACCACCTATAAATATTGGTTCATATGATTCATTATAAATAAAATCATAGCTATTTTTTAATAAAGAAAAACCACCTTCTTCTATAATGGTAGGATATTCCTTAAATATATAATCATGATTACCATATATAGCATATTTTCCTAGTGTTGCCTTTATGTCCTTTAAATTATTAATAAGAATATTTTTCATATTATTATTTAATTTAGTATCTTTATCAATAAAATCACCAGTAAATACTACAATATCAGGTTTAAATTTATTTATTTCTATTATAATATGTTTTAGTCTATTTTCATTTATAGTACGTCCATAATGAATATCTGACATATGAACTATTTTTATACCATGGAAACTAGTGGGTATATTTTTATTTGTTATTTTATATTCTTTTACTACTAAACCACTAGTACCTATAAACATAGCATATAAAAATATAATTATTAAAATAAAGCCAATGATAAGTAATATCTCATATTTTTTTTTCATAGTTCCTCCCTTAAATGAAAAATAGTATTGCGATTAAGATACCATTATGAATTGCATGTAATACAATAGGTACAAATATATTATTTGTCTTATAATAAGCACACGCAAAAGCAGCACCTAATGCACCATAAGGAATTATAAATAATAAATCGTAAAAAGCATTAAGATTAGATACTACATGAACAGCTCCAAAGATAAAACCACTAAATATAATATATAACCATTTTGTGTTAATAAGATTTTTTATTGTTTTTCTAAATATTATTTCTTCTACAATAGGAGCAAATAAAACAGTTCCTAGTAATGTATAAATAGGTGCCTCAGTAAATAACTCTCTAACAGCCGATTCATTTTGAGCCATTTCTACAGAAGTAAAAATAGTAATTACTTTATTGCTTACCACCATTATAAATAATCCTAATATCCAATATTTAATACCTATATCTATATATTTTGAGAAGTTACTTTTAAAATCTTTAATTTTTTCTTTTAAAGGTTTATAAAATGTTATAATTAAAAACACGATATATATTATATCCATTAATAGTATAATAATATATTTGAACAAATCAGAAGTCTCTACAATATCAATGTTAAGTAAAGTTAACGGAATAGTAAGTAATATAAGTGCTAAATATGTATAAATAAAATATGAACAAAAAATCAATATATTTTTTAAAAATGTTTTATTTCTCATTTAAATCCTCCATATATTAAATTATAACAAATTCCTTCTAAAAATACACTATTTACTTGTCAATAAAAAATAATATGTTATAATTTAATTACAGGAAGAGAGTGGGTATACCCACTCTTTAAAATTTAATTGGAGGTAGAACATGTTAGAAAAGAAAGTGAAAGAAATTATAGAACCAGATTTAAAAAAGAAAAATATAAAAATAATAAATATAGAATATATTAAAGAAAGTAATCAAAATATTTTAAGAATAACAATTGATACTGATAATATTGATACATGTGTCACAGCTACTAATATAATAAATCCCATACTTGATGAGTATGACTTAATAGATGAACAATATAATTTAGAAGTAAGTTCTAAAGGAATAGGAGATGAAAAATAATGGATGCAGGAGCTTTTATAAAAGCAGTAGATAATATTGCAAAAGAAAAAGATATAGATAAACAGTCAATATTTGAAGCGATAAAATTAGGCTTAATATCAGGATATAAAAAGAATTTTAATTCTAAAAACAATGTTGAAGTAGAATTAGATACTGAAACGGGAGAAATAAAAGTGTTTTCTGTTTTATATGTAGTAGATAGTATTGATGAGGAAGATGAAGAAAAGGATAAGAAAATATTATTAGAAGAAGCTAAGAAGATAGATTCTAAATATAAAATAGGAGATGTTATTAAAGAAGAAGTAACTCCTAAGGATTTTGGAAGAGTCGCTACTGGTACTGTTAAACAAGTTGTTATGCAAAAAGTTAGAGAAGCAGAACGTGATAGTATTATAAATGAATTTCAAGATAAAGAAGGAGAACTTGTAAGTGGTGTTGTCTTTCGAGAAGATGCGAAGAACTATTATATTGAACTTAGTCGTTCTCAAGGAATACTTCCTAAAAGCGAAATTATTCCAGGAGAAAATATTGTGATGGCTTCTAATATAAAGGTATATATTACTAAGATAGAAAAAAACACTAAGGGACCTTTAATATTATTATCTAGAAAACATCATGGATTCTTAAAGAGATTATTAGAACTAGAAATACCTGAACTTCAAGAGGGCTCGGTATTATTACATAGAGTGGCTAGGGAACCTGGATTTAGAAGTAAAATAGCGGTATATTCAGAAAATTCTAAGATAGATCCAATTGGTGCTTGTATTGGTGAAAAAGGGTCTAGAATAAATCGTATATCAAATGAATTAA
>JBBAEV010000025.1:0-12923 GCA_041655735.1 Bacilli bacterium
ACTAATAGGCTTTATGTTTGACCATCGTCTAATTCATACGATATAATTAAATAAAGTATAGTAATATGATATATATGATTTTATTGTGACCATAATATATATAAGGTAAGCAGGTGAATAAATGGGTTATAAAAAAATGAATCATAGTAATTGGGCTAATTCACAAATGGACAATAAAATTATAAAAAATAAAAAGAAAGTAATAAAAAGTATTTTTATTATTCTTTTTATTGTTTTAGTGTTGGCTATAGTTTATCTTGCTTATATAGAATATCGTCCTAAATTTAAAAATTTAACTATAGAATTGGGTACTAATATGGTTTCAATAGAAGACTTCTTAGTAAGCAATATGTATGAAGCAGATGCTAAAATACTAACTGATTTAAGTGAGATAGATTTTACTAAAGTATCAGAAGTTGATATTAAATTATCATACAAAGGAAAAGAGGAAATAGTAAGATTAAGGATAGTGGATACCAAAGCTCCTATAGTAGAATTTCAAGATATTTCAAAATATATTGGTTATAAAGTTAATGCGGAAGACTTTATAGTATATAAAAAAGATTTATCAGAAATGACTATAAATGTAACCCAAATTGATGATACTAATGAATTTAAAGATTATGTAGTAAAGGTAACAGTAAAAGATATATATGGAAATGAAACAACTAAAGATTGTATTTTAACTATAACATGGTTAAAGCCTACGGTATATGTGGAATTAGGAAGTTCTTTTTCTAAAGGGACAGTATTATTAAATATAGGAAAAGATGCCGACAAAATTTCACAAAGTGAAATAGAAAAAGTAAATACAATGGTTCCTGGTGAATATATAATTAATTCAACATATGATAATAAAAATTATACATCTAAAGTAATTGTAAAAGATACAACTCCTCCTGAACTAGAGCTTAAAGATTTAACAATATATGATAATAATAAAGTAACAAAAGATAATTTTATAAAAAATGTAAAAGATATTTCAGGAGAAGTAACTACAACATTAAAAACTGATATAGATTACACTAAATCCGGAGAGCAAAAAATTACAATTGAAGCTTCAGATAAATATGGAAATAAGACAGAAAAGACTACTACTTTAACTATAATGATCGATAATAAGGGACCAGTTTTTTCTGGTCTTGGATCTTTATCCGTATCAAAAAATTCTAAAATAGATTATAATCGCGGTGTAAAAGCAGTAGATGCGAATGAAGGTAATTGTAATTTTACAGTAGATAAAAGTAAGGTTAATACATCAGTTGCGGGTACATATTATGCAACTTATACATCAAAAGATAGCAAAGGAAATAAAACAACAGCTAAAAGAAAGATTGTGGTTAATCATGATCAGGCTGATACAGATCAAAAATTTAATACCTTTTATAATCAATATTTAACAGGTAAAAGTATTTTAGAAATGACATCGACTATTAAGTCAATAATAAAATATAATACCAATTGGGGTGGAGATGATCCTGTTTGGTATGGATTAACAAATACTGCTGGTAATTGTTATGTACACGCTTTAATGCTTCAAAAGGCATTAACTAAAGCTGGAATAACTAATAGATTAATCCATACTATAGATAAAACTCACTATTGGAATTTAGTATATAGTGGTGGTATATGGAGACATTATGATTCAACTCCAGGATTACATATAGTAGGTCCAGCTACAGATGATGAAAAGTTTAATAGCGATGCCATGAAGGGAAGAGACTGGGATAGAGATGCTTATCCAAAGGCTGAGTAATTTTAATAAGGAGATGTAAATATGTTAATGAATATTATTTTACTAATTCTAAGTCTAGTAATTTATGCTAGCTTTGGTATAACGAATCTTATCTTTATTTTATTTAGTACAATTACTAGTTATATAGCGGCAAGATGTTTTAAAAATAAATATAAGAAAACAATATTAATATCTACAATTTTAGTTAACGCAATAATTCTTTTATTCGTTAAATTTATCTTATTTGAAGAAGGAATATTTAATCAATTTATAAATTTAAATATTATTATTCCTCTTGGTATTTCTTATTATACATTACAAGTAATATCATATTTGGTTGATGTATATAAAGGAAAATATGAAGCAGAAAAAAATATATTTAAATATATGTTATTTATAACGTATATTCCGCATTTATTTATTGGACCAATATCGAAATATGATGATATGAAAGAAACATTATTCTCTAAACGAAGAATTACTTTAAATAATTTGTATTTAGGAACAAGTAGAATTATATGGGGATTATTAAAAATATTTATTATTGCGAATAGAATAGCAATAATAACTAATACCATTGCCAGTGATACAAAAATATACACTGGATGGTATGTTTTACTTGCGGTATTTATGTATTCAATTCAATTGTATAGTGATTTTAGTGGGGGAATAGATATAGTAATGGGAATATCTAAAATCTTAGGAATAGATTTAAGGGAAAATTTTGATTCTCCATTTAATTCTGAAAGTATTAAAGAGTTTTGGCGAAAATGGCATATATCATTAGGTATATGGTTAAAAGAATATATATATATTCCATTAGGTGGAAATAGACTTGGGGCCTTAAGAAAAAATATTAATTTATTAATAACCTTTATAGTTTCAGGTATATGGCATGGGATAAACTATATAGTGTGGGGTATAATGCATGGGATATTTGTTATGTTTGGCAATAATCTTAAAACACCTCATAAATGGTTAAATAGACTTGGAACTTTTATAATAGTTTCTCTTCTTTGGGTTTTCTTTATCTGGAGTGATACTTTTACAGCCTTAAAGATGTTTACTACAATATTTATTAATTTTAATATTACTGATGTTATGCAAAATATATTAAATTTAGGATTATCATTGAGTGATTGGATTATATTATTTATATTTACAATGATTTTATTTGTTTATGATAAGAATAAAATAAAAATAAAATCAATAGTAAAAAATATATCTCCTGAATTAAAAATAACTATTTTATGTACAACTATACTTTTAATATTGGTGTTTGGAATATATGGAATAGGATTTGATGTAAATGAATTTATCTATAGTAATTTTTAAGGTGGTTAAAATATGAAGATGATAAAAATTGTAATTATATTAATATTTTTCATTATAATATTCGTGTTATTAAACATGCTATTAAAGCCAAAATATGCTGATAGTTTAGTTGAAGGAAGTATGATAGCACAGTATTATGATGAAGAAAAAGACCATGAAGTCATTTTTATTGGCGATTGCGAAGTGTATGCTAATTTCTCACCTATGGTCATGTATGAAGAAGAAGGAATAAAAGCATATGTTAGAGGTTCATCCCAACAAATGATTTGGCAATCTTATATTCTTTTAAAAGAAACATTAAAATATGAAAAACCAAAAGTAGTAGTATTTAATGTGAATTCTGTTAGATATGATAAAGAAAGTGAAGAAGTAAGTGAAGCCTATAATAGATTAACAATAGATCAAATGAAATGGTCAAAAGAAAAGCTAGAAATGATAAAGGAATCTATGACAGAAGAAGAAAACTTTCTTTCTTATATATTTCCTATATTAAGATATCATTCAAGATATGATGAATTAACTAATGAGGATATAAAATATTTATTCAAACGAAAGAATAATACATATAATGGTTTTTTAGTTAATAAAACTATAAAAGGAGTAACTATTCTTCCTACTGAAAAAGATCTTCCTAATTATAATTTTAGTGATGAATCTATTCATTATTTAGAATTAATATTAAAATTATGTGAGGAAAATAACATTGAATTGGTATTAATAAAAGCTCCAAGCCTTTATCCTCATTGGTACAAACAATATGATGAACAAATAAAAGAATTTGCGATAAAACATAATATTGATTATTATAACCTAAAAGAATATGCTGATGTTATTGGGTTAGACTATTCATTAGATACATATGATGGAGGTCTGCATTTAAATTTAACAGGAGCAACTAAATTATCAAAATACTTCGCAAGTTTATTATCTTTTCGTTATGATTTAACAAATTATAAAGGTGATGCTTTATATGATAAAAAATTAAAAATATATAAAGAAGAAACAGAATAAATTAGAAGGAGAATATTATGAAAAAAAATATATTAGTTTTTATGATACCATTTATTATACTTATTAGTTTATTTGTTATTGGCTGCACAAAAAATAAGAATAAATCAGATAATACAGAAGACATATTTACTTTTACATATAAAGATGTAGATGTAACACCTGGTAAAGAATTTAATAGTGAATTAATTAATGAAGAAGCAGAATACCTGGAATTAGATAGTTGTGCTTTTGAAGGAAATGATAAAGTATATAAATATGAAGGTATAGAAATAATAGTTTCCCCAATAAAGGGAAAAGATACAATTTATTCTATATATTTTTTAAATGATACAGTTCAAACATCTGAAGGAGTAAAAATTGCTGATGAAAAAACAATAATGATTGAAAAATATGGAGATGATTATCAATTTATTAATAATAAATATACTTATGCAAAATCCAATGTGGAATTATCTTTTATTATTGAAAACGATGTGATAATAAGTATTGAATATACATATTATACTAATAATACCTAAAATACAATGAATTATATTCCCGCAAATTGACAAATTAGGCTTTTTATGCTAAAATATTTAACCAATCAGAGTTTATTATAAGCATAAAATAAATGGAACAACCCTATGGTTGTTTTACTGTTAAAAAGGGGGGGTAAAATATGAAAAAGAGAAATTTAATAATATATATTTCAATTATATTATTTTTTGTCATGGTTTTACCTATATTTGGTATGGATTTAATATCTACAAAAGAAGATAAAGAAATACAAGATGAAGTAAATAAATTTGTAGATAACAATATAGAAAACGAATTAACAGTTGAAGATTTAATTGAATTTGTAAATAAAGATATAGATATTGATTTAAAATTTGAATTACCAATTAATGGAGCCAGTGGATATGCTTCGATTAAAATGAATTTAAAAGAAAATAATTCATTAGATTCTAAAACTATAATGGATATAGATAAAGGTAAAGCATTCACAATAATATTAGAAAAAAACAATTGGTGGTATATAAACTATAATGGAAAAAAAGGCTGGATAGAAAATAAATTTTGTATGATAAATCTTCCTGATATAATACCATCAATTATATATAATGCTTCTAATAGTAATAAATCATTATATACATCATCTGGATATGATTTACCTAATATAACTGGAGAAAAATTATATGATGTTTTAATGTATAATAACAGATTAGAAAAAAATGAATTTGTTATGCCAGTATTATATAGTATGGCTAAAAAGATTTATGAAGCCCAACAATTTGCTTTAAAAAATGGTGACAGTCTAAAGATATATGAAACTTATCGACCATATGAAGTACAAATGAAAGTAGCAGATAGTTTAAGAACTCTTGCCTCTAGTAATAAGGATGTACATGATGGAATTAATAAAGTTGGATGGAGTGAAAGTTGGTTTATTTCACAAAAATTATCTGATCATCAAATAGGAGTAGCAATAGATACCACATTAGTAAAAGTTAATAGTTATAAAGTTAGAACTATGGGTAAATATAAATACATTGAAATTACTAATTATATAGAATATGAAATGCCAACTAATATCCATGAATTAAGCGCAAAATCAGCTGTATTTACAAAAGGAGTATCTTCAAAAGATAAGACAGCGTGGAAAAACGCTTCATTTGCAGCTACTATTACAGATGGAGCAATAAAATTACAACAATATTGCACAAACGCAGATTTAATTCCTCTAGCCTCTGAATGGTGGCATTTTAACGATTTAAATGCCAAAGACATAGTAAAGGGACGTGCAAATGGACGATACTATTTATCAGGTTGTGCTAGCATGAAAGTAACAGATTAGTGTAGTTAATTGATATAAGTAATTATAAAGTAATAAATAAAAAACATATTTTTAATGAAGTTGTAAAATAAAAGTAGACACAAAAAAGACAGTGTTTACTTTTTTGTTTTGAATAATTTAGAAAAGGAGATGAAAGAATGTCTAGAATAAGAAAAGAACCAAATAGATATTGGTCAAAGGAAGATAAAATAAAAATAATAAAAGAAAGTATTTAAGGAAGAATTTTATGATTTATTTATAGAAGACCGAAAACAAAAAATAACCATCTTCAAAAAAATTAATTGGTATTAATAAAAACATATCTATGTTATAATATTTTTGAAAGTAGTTGAGGTAGTATGGGAAAAAATTTTTTAAAACTATTAATTGTTTTATTGATTGGAACTTCTGTATTATTATTTTTTCAATATAAAAACTATTTAAACAAAAAAAATGATCTTATTATACTGAAAAGTGAAGTTAATAATTATTATATACAATTAGATGATGTTTCCAGTAATATTTATGATTTAATATTAGAAGAAGAAAAAATTAATAATGAAAAAGAAAAACAAATAGGGCAATATCAAAAATGGGTAAGACAAAACCAAATATTAAAAGAATTGTTAAATTAGTATTTACTCCTTCATTATTAATTTTAATTTTTATAATATTAAACTTTTCTTTATCAATCGTTTTAATAAATATTAACAAACAAAAGGATCATGAAATAATAACAACTAAAAGTTCATTATCTACTATTAAAGAAGTATGTAATAAAGAGATAAAAGAAGTTTCAGTTATTGAAGATAAAATTAAAGAACTAGAAGATATAGATAATAAGCTTTTAAAAATCAAAAAAGAATTTTTTGAAAATGCTTCTAAATATGAATCTTTAGTATTAAAAGGAAAAGGTACTAAAAAAATAGCTTATTTAACTGTAGATGATGGACCATATAAAATCACTCCATTATTTCTAGATGTATTTGATGATTATGATATTTTAGCGACCTTTTTCCTTTTAGGTAAGACCAATAAAGATTATGATGCAATTTATAAAAGAATAGCGGATAGTGGACACACAGTAGCCAATCATACTTATTCTCACGGAATAAATAAAGGATTATATTCTAGCGTTGATTCATTTGCTAATGATGTTTTAAAACAAGAGAAGTTTCTAGAAGAAAAAGTTGGCATTAAAACCAATATACTAAGATTTCCTGGAGGTAGTACTTCAGCCAAACCAAATTATCGCGAGAAAATTGTATCGCGTTTAAGAACGCTTAATTATGGATATGTTGATTGGAATGTTTCAACTGGTGATGCTCAAGGTGGTATGACAGTACAAAAGATTTATAATAATGTTATTAGTAGATTAAGAAATAAAAAAGTAATTGTAGTCTTAATGCATGATTTTAGTAAGGTTACTTTGAATGCTTTACCATCAATTATAGATGAATTAAAGAAAAGAGATTACATATTTTTGCCATTGTTTTATGAAAGTTCTATGATAAAAAAGTAATATTATTTTAATATTACTTTTTCTTTATAGACCCAAATATAATAGATCCAATAACTAATCCTATCCCTGCTCCTAATCCAATCCATATCCCGTTGTTTAGATTAAAAATAGTACTGATTAGTAACCCTATAGCACTCCCAAATATCAGCCCTAAAGCAGGTACTAATTGATTATTGTTTTTGTTTCTCATATTATCCCTCCCTATAATTTATTTTATTTTAGCATAGGTTTTATATTTTATCAAATATTTGATATAATATATGAGGATGTATATAAAAGTATAATTGGAGTGATGATATGGTACATTTAGTATATTGTGATGATAAAGAAAAAGAATTAAAAAAAATATTAGATGGCAGTAAAACAATGATTATTAGGGGAGCTTCAGGCAGAAAAATCCCTCATAGTAGAGTATTTAAAGATGAAGAAATTTATTTTATGGAAAAAGGTTCAAAAATAATTAATATTAAAGCTATAGTAAATAATGTTTATAATTATGTTAAATTAAGTGATAAAGAGATAACTAAAATTATTAATGATAATAATAATAAATTAAATCTAAATGATTCTCAAAAACAAAGATGGCATAAGAAATGTCTTTGTTTAGTGGAATTTAAAAATGTAGAAAATATAAAATCATTAGACTTTGAAAGACAAAACAATATGGATGATTGGTTAATATTAGATAATATTAATGATGTGGTAGTAGGTACAAGTAAAAAATATAATTATGATAAATCAAAACTACAATAAATATAACCACTTACACTAAATTTAATACTTTTTATTTTATTAATAATATAATGTGATGCGTAGGCGATTTTGTATGAAAGTGATTGTAGAGATAGATGATAATATAAAATCGGACGAGGTAATAATTAGATGTAAAAAAGGATGAATTAATAAATCAAATAAAAAGATATATGGAAGACTTAAAAGGCATAAATACACCTTTTTATAAAAAAGAATATTAATATTATTTAAATCAAAATGAAATTATTTTCTTTGAAACATATGATAGCAGTATTAGTGCCCACACTGTTCATTATATATATCAAGTAAAATATAAATTATATGAATTAGAAAAATTATTGACAAGAAATTTTATTAGAATATCTAAATCTACAATAGTAAATATTAATCATATTTATGGAATTAATAAAAATATTCCATCTTATAGTGAAATAGAATTAAATAAAACCCATAAAAAGGTTTTTGTTTCTAGCTTCTATTTTAAAAATTTGAAAGAAAGATTGAAGGAGAGATAAAATGAAAAAAATATTTTGGGGATTGTTTTTTTTAGTCGCAGGAGCATCTGTTATAGTTAATCAATTAGGGTATACTGATATTAATTTGTTTAGTTTATTATGTACTATAATTATAATACCAATCTTTATTACTAGTTTAATTAAACTTAGATTTGCAGGTATGTTATTTTCATTAGCGTTTCTAGCTATTATTTATCAAGAACTGCTAGGAATAGAAAGTATTACTCCATGGCCAGTATTACTCGCGGCATTATTTGGTAGTATTGGACTTTCAATAATATTTAATAGAACTCATATTTATAAAAAGTATTATCATTGTGGACCTCGTCATCATCATTGCGAAGAAACAGTAGAGAAGGTTGATGATGATGAAGTAGATTTACAAGTAAGCTTTGGCTCAAGTATTAAATATATTAATAGTGATGATTTTAAAAAGGCCAATTTATCATCTTCATTTGGTTCATTAAAAGTATATTTTGATAATGCGAAGATAAAAAAAGATAACGCAACTATAAGACTAGATGTATCTTTTTCAGGAGTAGAATTGTATATTCCTAAAGAATGGAAAATAATTAGTAAGGTAGATGCTACATTAGGCTCTATTGATTTTAAAAATGTTAATCAAACAGAAACTAAGAAAACAGTAATGCTAACAGGTAAAGTATCATTATCAGGCGTAGAAATATTTTATGTATAAAGCTCCAATATATTGGAGCTTTTTGTTATAATAAAGTGGGTGATAATATGAATCAGAATATAGTTGATGTGGTAGGAACAATGTTTTTTAAAGATGGAAAAATACTAATAGACAAACCAAGAAAAAGACCCACTTATCAAATGATAGGAGGACGCGTTGAAGAAGGAGAAGAGCCTATAGAGGCAGCTATTAGAGAATGTCACGAAGAATTAGGATTCAAAGCTATTTTTGATGAGAATAAAATAAAATTTATAATGGACTTTATTGAAACAGCTACAAGTGATTCTAATCTAAAAATACATATGTATATTTTTATATATGAAGGAGAGTTAACTGGGAATTTAACTATATCCGAAGAAATAGAAAGTTTTAAATGGTTTGGCATTAATGATGACATTAGCATACTATCTAACACCTTAAAAAATAAAATAATTCCATACGCTATTTCTAAAGAGTTAATATTTTAAAGAAAGGAAGATGTAATATGATTAAAATGCCTCCAAGAGAAAAAATACCAGAGGCTTTAACTGTTATTGCTGATAGTAGGATTGAAATAAGTAATAATTTGGCTGAAATATTTTCTTCTAATAGAAAGAAAAAATATACTGTTACTTGGAACGATAATGTTTATACTTCAAATGATAATGCTACCTATTGGCAAGGATATCCGGGCTATACTATTATCGCAGTATTATTAATTAAAGGTAAATTAAACTATGATAAAAATATACTAAGTTATTTTAAAGATATTAATTGGAAAGAAATAAATACAAAATTTAAAAACAACTATAAAGAAGCATTAAATAGTGTTTATCAAGAACGTAATTTATCTGATATGGATATTAATAATATTGAAAAAGAAATAGATAATATTTATAACCAATTATCTACTTTAGATATAGTTATTAAAAAAGGGAAGCTATTTCCTCCTAAATAAAAGCAGATATTATCTCTGTTTTTTATACGTTATTTATAGTTTCTGTTTGCAATTTCAATTACCTTTTTAATTATATTCCCATAATCTCTAGACAATACAGCGCTCTATCCTATATTTTTTACAGCGCTATATAGGTCTAATTCTTTTGAAATTTCTCCTTTTAATTTTCTGACATAATACTTTTGCTTACACTGCAAACGCCCTTTTTTATTGCGTACATTATTAGTTTATGTATGTTTTTAAAATACTTATCCATTGGTAATATTTACTTTAATATTTTTGTATGTTAATCTTAAAGTATAATAGGGGGGGTATATGATAAAAAAATATAAAAAATGGGTAATAATTGTTTCACTTTTTACTTTATTTATAGTTAGCAATTTAACTAAAGAATATTTGTTTCCTATGGATACTAGTGAAATCGATATTAGAGGGGAAATTACTGATATTTATGTTTCTAATGATGTTATGACTATACTGGTAGAAGGTAAAATAGAAGAAGATACAACTATTGATAAAGGGTATATGCGTATTAATGGTGAAACTAAGATATATCAAGGTAAAAATAATATATTAATAGAAAAAGAAGTATTAAAAGTTGGTGATAAAGTAGAGGCGGCGTATAAAGGACCGGTTGCGGAAAGTTATCCAGTTCAAGGGACTGCTAAATTCATTATAAAAAAAGAATAATATAAAAAAGACTTTTAAAGTCTTTTTTATCTATTTTGATTATTATTTCTATTGTTTTGATTTCGAGAATTCCTATTTTGGTTGTTTTTATTGTTGTTTTTATTGTTTTGATTTTCATTCACTCTATCTTCTGCTTCTTCTAAATTACATTGCATATTATCGACAATGTTATTGTTGCGTTTTACCTGGTTATCTCTATTGTTCATAATATCTCCTTTCACTAATATTATTGTTTTATTAGCATCTTTTTATACAACAAAAAAATAAAATGGGTATTATAATAATGTATGTATATTTTTGGCACTCTATCTTTACAAGTGCCAAAATAAATGATAGAATGTAATCATTGGAGGTGGAAATATGAATCCGTATGAGGAAAACTTAACAAAACCATTAGAAAAATATGGTCGTGATATTACAGATGCAGTTAAAGTAGGGAAGGTTGACCCTGTTATTGGTCGTGATGATGAAATTAGAAGCATTATGCGAATACTTTCTAGAAAGACAAAAAACAACCCCGTTTTAATTGGTGAACCAGGTGTAGGGAAAACAGCTATTGTTGAAGGACTCGCAATTCGTATTGTTAAAGGAGATGTGCCTCTTAGTTTGAAAGATAAAACTATTTGGGAATTAGATATGGGCGCGTTGGTCGCAGGCGCTAAATACCGGGGGGAATTTGAAGAAAGATTAAAAGCAGTTTTAAAAGAAATAAAAAATAGTGATGGTAAAATCATTTTATTTGTTGATGAAATACATATGATAGTAGGTGCTGGTAAATTAGAGGGGGCTATGGATGCCGGGAACATGTTAAAACCGATTCTTGCTAGAGGAGAAATTCATTGTATAGGTGCTACTACTTTAAATGAATATCGAACTTATATTGAAAAAGATGGCGCTTTAGAAAGAAGATTTCAAAAAGTATTAGTAAAAGCTCCTACTGTATTTGATACAATTACTATTCTCCGCGGTTTGAAAGAAAGATTTGAAGTGTTTCATGGTGTGACTATATCTGATAAAGCCCTAATTGCGGCAGCTAATCTTTCAAATCGCTATATTACTGACCGTCATTTACCTGACAAAGCTATTGATTTAGTAGATGAAGCATGTGCTACTATAAAAGTACAAATGGATTCTGTTCCATCTAATTTAGATAATCTAACTAGAAGAATAATGCAATTAGAAATTGAAAAAGAAGCTTTAAAGAGAGAAAAAGACGAATTAAGCAAAAAAAGGGTTGAGACTATAAAAGAAGAATTAAAAATTTTAAAAGAAAAAGAAAGTGAAATTCGAAGTGATTGGGAAGAAGAAAAAAGAATCAACGAAAGACTAAAGTCTAAAAAAAGTGAACTAGAAGAAATGAAATTCAAACTATCTCAAGCTGAAAATAATTATGATTTAGAAACAGGTGCAAGATTAAAACATGGTGAAATTCCAAGATTAGAAAAAGAAATAACAGAACTTCGCCAAAAAGATGAAAATCGCATTTTAAGTGATATTGTTACTGAAGAAGATATCGCGAAAGTAATATCTAAATGGACTAATATTCCTATTTCAAAATTAGTAGAAGGAGAAAAGGACAAATTATTACATTTAAAAGATCGTTTAAAAGAGAGAATAATAGGCCAAGATAAAGCATTAGGACTTGTTAGTGAAGCCATTATTAGGGCACGTGCCGGTATTAAAGATCCATCTAAACCTATTGGCTCGTTTATCTTTTTAGGGCCTACAGGAGTAGGTAAAACAGAAGTTGCGAAAGCATTAGCTAGTGAACTTTTTGATGATGAATCACATATTGTTAGAATTGATATGAGTGAATATATGGAACGTCATAGTGTTGCTCGTTTAATTGGAGCTCCTCCAGGATATATTGGTTATGATGAAGGAGGCCAACTTACTGAAGCAGTAAGAAGGAATC
>JBBAEV010000026.1:0-11986 GCA_041655735.1 Bacilli bacterium
TCTAATTCCCTCTTTCAATAACTATATTATATTACTTTTTCTAAATAATGCAACTTTGTTGTTCTTTTTGTCGTGTTTTATTATTAGAAATATTACCTCTTGACACATCTTAGATAGTCATAAAAAAGGAATTTATTTATTATCTTCTTCTAATTTAACTAACACTTCTCTTGGTTTAGAACCATTTTGAGGCCCAACAATACCTCTTTCTTCTAATAAATCAATAATACGAGCCGCTCTGTTATAACCTAAATGAAAACGTCTTTGTAGAAAAGAAGCTGAAGCTTTTTGTTCTTTAATAATAAATTCTACTATTTCATCATATAATGGTTCTTCATATTCTTCGTCTTGGGTATTATGCGTTTTGACTTCATCTTCGTTAAGTTCTATTAAACGAGTATCATATTCAGCATCTTGTTGACGAGAAACAAAATCAACAATACTTTTTACTTCTTGTTCGGAAACAAAAGCCCCTTGAATTCTAATTGGTGTATTTTCATCCATTGGTTTAAATAACATATCGCCTTTACCAAGTAACTTTTCAGCTCCCATCATATCAAGTATTGTTCTAGAGTCTATTCCATTACTTACTGTAAAAGCTATTTTTGATGGGATATTAGCTTTTATTAAACCAGTAATAACATCGGTAGATGGTCTTTGAGTTGCAACTATTAAATGAATGCCTGCTGCTCTAGCCATTTGTGCTATTCTCAAAATAGCATCTTCTACTTCTTTAGCTGCCGCTAACATTAAATCAGATAGTTCATCAATAATAACAACTATATAAGGGAGTTTAGATAATTTTTCGGATTCAGATAAAGTTTTATTTTGATTTTCTACATATACATTATAACCCGCTATGCTTTTAGTTTTACTTTTATTAAATAAAACATAACGTTGTTCCATTTCAGTAACTACTTTACGTAAAGCAAGAGATGCTTTTTTAGGATCTGTTACAACAGGTGCGATTAAATGCGGAATTCCTTCAAATACACTTAGTTCTACTTTTTTAGGATCAATTAATAATAGTTTTACTTCCTCTGGCTTTACTTTAGTAAGAAGTGACACTATCATACTATTAATACATATAGATTTACCAGAACCAGTAGCTCCAGCGACTAATAAATGAGGCATCTTATCCACTTCAGCAAACATTGGTCTTCCCATAATATCCTTACCTAAAGCCACTATTAATCTACTATTAGTTCTACTACTAGGTATATTTTCTAATATTTCTCTTAATAATACAGGCGATGTCTCACTATTTGGTATTTCAATCCCAATAGTATTTTTCCCGGGAATAGGAGCTTGTATTCTCACATCTTTAGTAGCTGCCAAAGCTAGAGTTAATTCTTTATATATACCTATTACTTTATTAACTTTAGTCCCTGCCTTTAGCTCCATTTCATATTGAGTAACCGCAGGACCTATACGGACATTAACTACTTTGCCACTAAGACCGAAGTCTTCAAATGTTTTTTCTAACGTTTTAGTAGTATTTTCTATAGATTCTCTATTATAACTAGTATTACCTTTTTTGGGCAGTGAAAGAATAGAAAGTGGTGGTAATTGATAACCATTACCATAAGACTGCTTTATTAGATCTACGGGTTTTACTTCTTTCTTTTCATCTTTAATTTCATTTAATTCATCTAAACTAGAAATGATTACTTTATTATCTTTCTCAAACTTATTTTCAGCTTGATTTATTTTTTCTTTATTCTTTTCACGATTTGCTACATTTTTTACTTTTTGAATAAACCACTTAATACTATCAATTAAAGATATTCCAGTAAAGGCTACGAAACCAAAAATCATTAATGCATAAGTTACTATCTTTGTTCCTTCAATCGCAAACATTTTAACAAATAAAGTCGAAAAAATAGCTCCAATTATTCCTCCACCTTGAATTAATGATGGGCTTTTTGTCGCAGCCATAAAATCATTTATTGTCTCTTTGAAAATATCAACAACTTTAATATCATTAATTAATACATAATCAATATGAGCTAATACTAAAATGCCTACAATGAATAAATATAATCCTACTAATTTACTATTAAAGAATGTAGGCCAATCTCTTTTTATAGTTATATATGTTCCAAGAATAAAAATTAAAACTAATAATGGTTTACAATAAGTACCAACTAAAAATATCGCAAAATTATTTATTAGATTCCCAATTATACCATAGCCGCCTAAGCCAATAACCGCAATTAATATCAATAATAAACCATTTAGTTCTCTATGATATTTAAACTTCTTTTCTTTTTCATTTCTACGTTTTTTCTTCTTAGCCATCTATGCCACCTCTATAATAGATTATAACATAATATATAAAATAAAAAAACTGTTAAAGGGGTTTTTATACCTCTCCAATAACAGTTATAATCATAGGGTTACAGCCAGTTTCTTTATATAAATATTTGCCTAATTTATCTCTAATACCATTTTTAACTTTATTATAATCAATATAATTATTATTAGTATTTTCTTTTATTACTTCAAGAGATATTTTTTCGGCTTCTTTAATTATTTCAGTATTATCTTTAACATAAATGAATCCTCTTGTTAATATTTCTGGTCCCGCTAATACTTGTTTTGTTCTCTTTTCTAAAGTAGCACTTATTGTCATAATACCATCTTTACTAAGCATTTCTCTATCTTTTAAAACAAGTTCTCCAATATCCCCAGTATTTTTCCCATCAATTAGTATTTCATTAATATCAATATGATCAAAAGATTCTACTAAATTACCATTAATAAACTCTACAATATCACCATTTTGTTTTAATAAAATATTTTCTGGTTTCATCCCAACATCTTCAGCTGCCCTTGCATTATCATATTGACGACGATATTCTCCTTTTACAGGAAAATAGTATTTAGGGCTAATTAAGTTTAACATTAACATTAAATCTTCTCTAGAGGCATGATATAATAAATTTCTCTTTCTAGATAAAGTGACTACATCAGCTCCTATTTTCGCAATTTCATCCATAATAACAGCTTCTGCTTTTTCATTACCTTCTTCAGTCGTTTGCGCAATAACAACTAAATCATCTGGTTTAATAGTAATATATTTATCGTAACCGTTAATTATTTTTTCAAGATGAGCATATGGCTTTTCTCTTTCATTAGAAATCAATATAACTGAATCTTTATCATTTATATTAGATAAATCACCTATTTTAGATTTATCAAAAGTTATATAATTCATTTCCATAGCTTTATTAATCATATATTGTAAGGTTTTACCCATAATTACTACTTTGCGGTTAGTAACCATTATTTGATCAAATAATTCTTGAATACGATGAATATGTGCTGAAAACACAGTAAAAATAATTCTTTTATCTTCATACCTAGTGAATGTTTCTACTAATAATGGTTTAATACGATGATTAGGACTAGTATGTCCTTCTTTAGACGCATATGTTGATTCTGCAAGTAAACACAATACTCCTTGTTTGCCAATATATCCAAGTTTTCCTATATCGGTTTGATATGAACCAATCATAGTAGGATCAAAGACAAAATCACCTGTATAAAAGATTGCGCCATCTGATGTATTTAAAACATACCCTACACTATCTGGAATAGAGTGTGTCATTCTAATAGGAAATATACTATTAGGTTTGAAATCTATTTTTTTATGAGGTTCTATTTCAATTAAATTATTATATTTAATATTTTCTATTTCCAATTCTCTTCTTAATATTTCTAAAGTAAACTTTGTACCATATACTTTGATATTAGGTATTTCCATTAGTATATCAGGAATAGCACCCATATTATCATCATGACCATGAGTTAAAAATATACCTTTTATCCTATCTATATTTTTCTTTATATAATCAAAGTTAGGAATAATATAATCAATACCTAATAAATTATCATCTGCAAATTTTAATCCTGCATCAAAAATAAAGATATCATTATCTATTTCAATAACATACATATTTTTACCATTTTCATTTAATCCGCCTAAACTAAATAATCTTATTTTACTCATTTTTTCTCCTTTCATTAAATTACAAGATAAAGATTCAATTAATTATAACAAAAATACATAAAAAAAGAAAGACATATTATCTTTCTTCACTCAAATGAGTATCAATAGTACCTATATTATAACCTTTATATTTAATAAAATTAATTATCGTGATTAAATATTCTAAACTAGTTTTACTAGTATCAAAACTAATAATACTACCACTTTTTATAACTTTATTTACATCAAATAAATGATAGTTTTCTACTATTATATTAGGAATAATAGTACCCATATTATTCTTACTACAGATATTTAATATATTTTGATTCTTTTCTTCTGTATAACAGTATTTTGGTTCTTTATATATTAATTCTCTTACTAAATTATTAGTCCATTTTATTGAATCGTTATCACAACCATAGTTATGAATGGTATGACCGTTATTATTAATTTTATATATTAAATTAATATTATCCTCAATCCACTTATTATCTACAAAGAAGGACGCGGCAATATCTTTGTTTTTTAATAAAACTAGTATTCTATTTAATTCCCTTGTTTCTTTTACTTTAAATACTAAGGATATCATGTTTTTTCTGGGATTCCCTCCTACTATATATTTTTTACTATTCATTGATGATATAGAAGGAACTGTTTCATTAAATACTAACATTGTTTCATTAAATTTATCTATTTTTTTCATTCTAGAATAACTTTTATTAATATCTACTTCAACACCATTATAACCAGGTATAATACTATCATTATTTATTTTTAAGGCGTTAGTAGCTTCTACACTGTAATTTGTTTTTACTTCTTCTATTTTTATCATAATAGGATCTTTTTTTCTGATTAAAAACACAGCTTTTTCAGTATAGTAAAAACTAAAACATATTAAAACTAGTATTCCAATAACATCAAATACCTTTCTAATCATAAAATCACCTAATTAATTATATGAAAAGAAAAGAAATAGTATTAAACTATTTCTTTAGTTATCTCTTTCTTGAGTTTTATATAAAACTTTTGTTACATAATCAATGGAAGGATCATTTTTTATTTCTTCTAAGGTTTTACCTAGTAATTTTTCTAATTCTATTTGAGTAACATATTCTTCTAATATAGGGGCAGAAATTTGACTACTTACTATTCTTCTTCGTACTTGTAATTTTTGTTTATAAGAATTAGGTTCTACATTACTATTTGGGATAGTAGTTGACCAATCACTCCATACAATTTTTTTAGAACTTTCTATTTTTATAGGATAACCAATAGGAGCAGTCGCATAATATTCTTTAGTTTCTCCTTTTGAAGATTCATTATAATATTTATATAAAGTCTTTTTATTCTTTAATACCCAACCATTCCCAGAAGGTTGTTTGTCAACCCAACCACTATTAGTAGAAGATTTATTATAATACTTATATAAAGTTCTTGAAGTAGTGGTTGTCCAACCATCTCCATCAGGCTTTTTGTCAACCCAATCAGTATTTTCAGTACCAACTTTATAGTACTTATAATATGTTTTGCTTTTTCCACGAGTCCAACTACCACTTGGTTTAGCACTATAATAGGCTCCGTCACCAGCATATTTATATTGTTTTTGATATACATTATATACTCTATTTCTTCTTTCATATGAATAATCACTAGTCCCTGATATTCCAGCTACGCATGATTGCCAATCACTACCTGCTACTGTTGAACAAAAGAATTCTTTTTGACCACTACCACAAGTTCCTTTTAATGATCTATTTACATATGTACCTTTTTTATATTGTTTAATTATATATTTATATTTAACAAATGTATCAATTGTAATATCACTATCAGAAAAGTGAGTTTTATCAGTTATTTTACTTTTTAAACTATCTATAGCGGCTGTGGTTGTATTTAATAAATCTCCATATTTATACCCTTGTCCAACACAAGTACAGCCAAACGCTTCAGTACAACTGCCATAAGTAGAACCATCTTTATCATAAAATGGAGTAGATGTACAACTACCTTTAGTATAATAGGTTTTAGCTCTATATAAATATCCACTTTGTGTTCCGTTTGTATTACTAATTTGTGTTTTCCATCTATTAGATGAATCCATTATATATTGAGATTCTGCGGAAATACTACCAACAAAGTTATATTGAGGAGAGGTAAAGCTTTTATAATCCTTCCATATATAATTACTTGTTGCACCATATTTCCAACAATCACAATAGGTTTTACTTTTCTTTTTATAACGAACTTGTATCTCACCATTTGTAGCACTTCCAAAATTACAAGTAGTAACACCATTATCGGAATACCAAAATGTATAATTAGTACTATTTTTATCAATAAAATATTTCCCGCTTTTTACTTCCGCTAATGCATTAGCATCTGATAACAACCAATAACCATCTCCACTAGCAGTTGCTTGTTGACCATTAATTCTTTTATTATTAGTTTTATAATATTGATATTTTACTAATTTAGTAGATTCATCTTTTATATATCCTTGACTGATTAATTTTTTGCCATCAGCTTCAGTATAATAACCTTTTTCACCGCCAGTAGCATAATTTTTTCCGTTTTTTCTGGTGAACTTATATTCATTTTTTGATGCACCTTTTGTTTTGAATTGGGAAGGTTGAGTTCCCTCTACATAATATTTACCAGAACCACCACCGGCATATTCAAATATGTCTTTAGTATAATAATATTGTTTTTTTGATAGATTACTATCCTTATATGGATAACCAGTGGGTGCTGATTCATAATAACCTAAAGCATAATTTCTTCCTCCATTATTAGCCCATAACCATTTTATAGCTTGCATACTATATATTGTTTGATATTGATATTCATATCCTTTTTCTTCTTTTGATTCTTTTGTTTCATTAACTTTTAAAACTAAATCTTGCCAATCACTAAAATCACCATAAACAGTTAGATTTTTTACATAGTTATATCTTAACATTTCCTCCACTTTGGTATTATCTCCTACAGTTATTGGCTTTTCTTCACTCCAGTTACTCCAGTCACTCCAGGTAGATGTAGTTGTATAATTTTCACAAACTAAAAACGGATAATATTCATAATTACCTTCAGTAACTTTTTTAACCTCTACATGTGATAAATTTTCATCACAGACTTTATTATTAGAATCAAATATGTTGTCAGAATATTTGTAATATCTTAATGTTTTTAAAGATATTTGTCTTTTTTCACCTATTTTTTGTGGTAAAGCTTCTGGATTACTTGCGAATAATTTTATAGCAGCACTCTTTAATTCAGTTTCTTGATCAATTAATATTTCTTTTTTGGTCAAATTATTAATTATCTTAGGTCCCCATATAAAAACAAATATAATAATTACTATTAAAAGAATTGAAACTATTAAGGCATTTCTACCGATGTTTATTTTTTCTTTCATCCTATCATACTCCTATCTATCATACTCCTATTCTTATTATAGAACATAACCTTAATTTTAAATATATTTTTTACATATTTTTACATAGTTTTACATAAAAAAAATAAATCCTTAGGATTTATTTCATTGCATCTTTTCTAGATAAATCTAGTCGTCCTTTTTTATCGTACCCTCTTGCTTTAACAACTATTTCATCACCTATTTTTACAACATCTTCAACTTTTTGTACTCTTTCAGTTGAAAGTTGAGATATATGAACCATACCTTCACAACCAGGCCACAATTCTACAAAACAACCAAATGGTTCAATACGAGTTACTTTACCAGTATAGATATCTCCAATAACTGCTTCTCTCACAATGTCTTCAATAAGTTTAATGGCTTTATCTATCATCTCATAATCAGTATGATATACAACAACTCTACCATCATCTTCAATATCAATTTTTACTCCTCCTGCTTGTTCGATAATACTATCTATCATTTCGCCGCCGCGACCGATAACTTCTCTAATTTTATCAGGATTAATTTTAACTTGTTTTATTTTTGGTGCATAAGGACTTAATTCCCTACGAGGTTCTTTTATAGCTTTTTCCATATTAGCTAAGATTTGCATACGACCAATTTTTGCTTGAGACAAAGCTTCTTTTAATATATCTTTTGTTATACCATCTATTTTTATATCCATTTGTAAAGCACATATACCATTTTTTGTACCTGCTACTTTAAAGTCCATATCTCCTTCATGATCTTCAAGGCCTTGAATATCAGTTAAAATAGTATAATTTTTACCATCTTTAATAAGACCCATTGCAATTCCTGCAACCGGAGCTTTAATTGGAACCCCCGCTGCCATTAAAGACATACAACCCGCACAAATAGAAGCTTGTGACGATGAACCATTACTTTCTAATATTTCTGATACAACTCTAATTGTATAAGGGAATTCTTCTTCGCTTGGAATAACTTGAAGAAGTGCTCTTTCTCCTAAATTACCATGACCTATTTCTCGTCTTCCTGGTGCCCCATATCTTCCAGTTTCTCCTACACTAAATTGCGGAAAATTATAATGAAGCATAAATCTTTTTTGATCTTCAACACCAAGTCCATCTAATATTTGATGTTCGCCTATCGCTCCTAATGTTGTTATACTTAAAGCTTGTGTTTGCCCTCTAGTAAATAAAGCAGAGCCATGAGTTCTTTTTAATATGTCTACTTTTGATTCAAGTGTTCTAATTTCATCTGGCTTTCTTCCATCCGGTCTTACTTTGTTTTCAGTAATCAATCTTCTAACTTCTTCTTTTTCAATAGAAGCAATTATTTTTCTAACTTGCCCTATTTTATCTTGTACTTCATCATCTTCCTTAAATTTTTCTTCAAAAACTGCTACTACCTCTTCTTTTAGGTTGTCTATTACTTCTTGTCTTTCTAATTTTTCTTTAATTGGAACTGCTTTAATTATTTTTTCAGAAGCTATTTTTCTAACTTCTTTATTTAAATCCTCATCTATTTTTTTAATTTCTATTTTTTGTTTTTCTTTCCCTACTTCTGTTATTACTTTTTCTTGTAATTCTATTAATTCTTTAATCGCTTCATGTCCGAACATAATAGCATCTAACATATCTTTTTCTGTAACTTCTTTAGCCCCAGCCTCAACCATGTTAACTGCGTCTTTAGTACCCGCAACTGTTAAATTAATATCACTTTTTTCAAGTTCTTCTGGAGTTGGATTGATAATAAATTTATCATCTATTTTACCTACTATAACTCCAGCAATTGGTCCGTTAAATGGAATGTCACTTACACCTAAGGCAAGTGATGAACCAAACATTGCGGCCATTTCTGGGCTGTTATCTTGGTCTACTGAAAGAACAGTATTAACAACTTGAATTTCTCTTTTTAATCCTTCAAGAAACAGCGGTCTTATTGGACGATCAATTAATCTTGCAGTTAAAGTTGCATTATCAGTTGGTCTTCCTTCCCTTTTTATAAATCCACCTGGTATTTTGCCTACTGAATATAATTTTTCTTGGTATAAAACCATAAGTGGAAAAAAATCCATATTAGTATCTTCTTTTGCCATAGTAACAGCAGTTAATATAGCAGTATCTCCATATCTAATTAATACACTACCATTTGCTTGTTTAGCAAGTTCCCCTATTTCTACTTTTAATATTCTTCCTCTAAAGTCAATTTCAAATGTTTTATTCATATATATCTCCTCACTAGTTTTAATAATAACATAATTTAAAATAAAAAGCACTCAAAAAAAGAGCGCCTACTTTCTTAATCCTAATTTTTTAACAACATCACGATAACGAGTTACATCTTTTTTCATTAAGTAATTTAATAGATTACGACGACGACCAACTTTTTTTAATAATCCTCTACGAGAATGATGATCATGTGTATGAATTGAAAGATGTTCAGTTAAAAGCTTTATTTCTTGAGTTAGGATTGCAATTTGAATTTCAGTTGATCCTGTATCTTTATCGTTTGTTTTATACTTTTTAATGATTTCTGATTTATCATCTTGTTTTAAAGCCATATTAATCCTCCTTTTTATTATATTCACCTAAATCCTAGTAATAAGTCAGAGAGTCTTATTACCACGACTTGGCACATGAATAATAATACATAATATTTTATTAAAAATCAAGTAATATTGTGATATTTATCCATTATTTTAGCATTTTATAAGGTTTTGCTTTAGTATTATCTTTTTCGTATGTCTGATAAATAGCAACTTCATTATCATTATTATCTAGTATTAATGCCTTATTTTCATCAAAAAACTTTTCAATAATTGCGCCATTTTTGATTTTGAATAATAACTTTTCAGTTACCTTTATTTTAGGAATGTTTAAAACTTCTTTTACTGATAATAATTTATATTCTCCTTTTTCTATGTCTTCAATACTAAAACAATCCTCTATGTTAAAATCACCTTGCATTGCTCTTTCAAGTTCTGACATAGTGGCGTATGTACCTAATTTTCTTCCAATGTCTCTTATTAGACTTCTAATATAAGTTCCTTTACTTACTTTACATTTTATTTTAAATTTGTTATCTACTAAATCAGATATTAATTCTAAATTATAGACATTAACTTTTTTTATAGGTAAATCAACATTTTTACCATTTCTTGCATATTCATATAGTTTTTTACCCTTTACTTTAATAGCAGAATAAATTGGAACCTCCATATTATATTCACCAGTAAAGTCTTTTAATACTGTTATTATATCTTCTTTTTTTATATCAAATTTTTTTTCGTTTATAACGCTACCCGTAATATCTAATGTATCAGTCTCTATTCCAAGTGTTACCTCAGCTATATATTCTTTGTTAAGACTTGTTAAAAGATCCATAATCTTTGTTGTTTTTCCTATACCGAGTACTAATACACCTGTTGCCATAGGGTCCAGGGTGCCACTATGCCCTACTTTTTTAATATTAAGTATTTTAGATACTTTATTTACTACATCACGACTTGTTATCCCTTTGGGTTTATTAATTAGTAATACTCCATTCATATTATCACCATATTTTATATATTTTTGTTTTTTTAGTTATCTTAATAGTTTTAATATATCTACAAAATTAGAAGTAGAATATTTTATTTTATATTCGTCTATTCTAATGATATTTTCTTTTTGCCATATTCTATGATTTTTATTTTTAAATTGGATTTCAATATTAAATTTATTTGGCATATTAACTAGAAATAATGTTTTATCTTCATTTAGTTGCTTTATGGCATTAGTTAAATCTTTATTAATACTAGCTAATACTTCATCTGCTTTTTTAATCTTACCTTTTTTATTAAAACTTTTGGTAACAGTACTTATAATATTTTTATTTATTTCTTGTGCTTCTAGCACTGCTCCTTCGTCACCTTCAATATAAAATACAGGAACATTATAAAGGGCACAAGTATATAAAGCAATAGTAGTTTCTCCAATTACTTTTCCATTTAGTTTTATATATTCTATTGTCTTACTATTAAAGGTATGAGCAACTGGTGATAGTCCTGTCCCTCCTCCACTGTGATATCCATGTAATATAACACCATCAAATGAGGAATCAATACCTTTTACCATTCCATCTAATGAGCTAGTAAATCCCTTTATAATCTTAATATTTTTATTAAAATTTTTATTTTTTAAATTTCTGCCATCACCATGGGCATCACTTATAACAATATTATCATTTTTTAATATTTTACAAATATTTAATAATTCATATGTCATGATTTTTTGAAATTTTTTGTATTTCTTATTTATTAACAAACTATATAGTTTTAATATTTTTCTAATAATATTTATTTTAATGTTGTTATATTTTTTATTGAATTTATTAGCTTCTTTATAATCAGTTAATTCAGCAACACCTTCAATATCTGTTGAAATTAGAATTTTCATAAAATCACCTGTTTATATTATATCATATATAATGTTGAGCATAAAGATTGTTAAATCTTTATGCTTTTTGTTATTATAAGAAGCTAATCGGTTAAGACGGATTATAACAGGAACTTCGAGTTCGATTTTTTGAGAGTCTGCCATATAGTT
>JBBAEV010000027.1:0-11933 GCA_041655735.1 Bacilli bacterium
TAATATAAATGGATGTGAACTTATGAATAATAAGAAACAAGATAATTGGTATAAATTAGATAATGCTGCTAAAATATATCCTGCTATTATAGGTAAAAAAGATAGTGGTGTTTTTAGAGTTAGTGCAAATTTAAATAATTTTATTATTCCTGATATCTTAGGACAAGCCCTTATTGATTTAAAACATAGATTTCCTTCTATGTATGTAAAATTAAAAAAGGGATTGTTTTGGTATTATTTTGAAAAGAATGAAAGGATACCTATAGTAAAAAAAGAAACACCATATATAAATGAATTAATAGATGTATCAAAGAATAATAATTATTTATTTACTCTCTTTTATTATAATAATCGTATTAGTTTAGAATGTTTTCATAGCTTATGTGATGGTTATGGGGCCATTGAATTCTTAAAAGCTATTGTTTTTAGATATTTAGAATTATTAGGTAATAAAATAAATAGTGAAGATAAAGTTCTTACTATTAATCAAAAAGTTATGGAAGAAGAAATAGAAGATAGTTTTAAAAAGAACTTTACTTCTAAAGTTATAAAACATAATAAGGTAGATAAAGCTTATCATATAAGAGATATTCATTTCCCTCATTATTATAATACTGGTATTATTAGTGGTAAAATTAATACTAATAAATTATTATTTTTAGCAAGAAAAAGTAATGCTACTATTACTGAATATTTAGCAGCTTTACTTACTTATTCTGTATATGAGTCATATAGAAATGATAATTTTAAAAAAAAGGTTAAACCAATAAATATTTCTATACCAGTTAATATGAGAAGATTTTTTAATTCCAAAACATTACGTAATTTTTCTTTATTTTTTTATACATCGGTAGATATTAATAAAAGAAATTTAAAATTTAATGATATTTTAAATAAAGTAAAGAAAAACTTTAAAAAAGAAATAGATAAAGATAAACTACAATCTAATTTAAATAGTAATGTTGGTGCTGAAAAAAACTTTTTTATGAAGATCACACCATTATTCTTAAAAAATATACTTCTTAGAATAGCTTCTAATATTCTAGGTAATTCATTAAGTACAATGACACTATCTAATCTAGGTAATATAGATATACCTAAGTCTATGAAAAATTACATTAAGGATATGAAAATTATCCTTGGGAGTAATTATTCACAAACTAATAATGTAGGTGTTATTTCTTGTAATGAAATAACTACTATAAGTTTTTCTAGGACAATATTTGATACTTGTATCGAACAGACATTTTTTAGATTTTTAGCAAAAGAAGGATTAAGTGTTGAAATAGAAAGTAATATGATAGAAAACTATTTATAAGGAGATAAAATATGGAATACTGTGATAGATGTAAGATAAATATAAATACTAAAACAAACATATGTCCCCTATGTCATAATAGAATAAAAATAGATAAAGATGCAAAAATAACTTATCCTCTTTATGAACCATTAAAAGATAAATATACAAAGACCGCCATTATAATTTCTTCTATTGCGCCATTTTTAATAGTTCTTGCCTTAGTACTTAATTTGTTTGTTATTAAGAGCAGTTATTGGAGTGTTATCGCAATAGCAGGTATTATTTATTTTTGGTTATTAGGTCTTTTAACCTTCAATAAAAGAATTAATATGCCTGTTAAATTAATTGCTCATGCGATTACTATATCTTTAATTCTCCTTATTATAAATATGTTTGCGTCTAATGAATTAGTTATTAAAAATATTACTTGGGCAATATCATATGCGATACCATTACTTATATTTACTTTTATAGCTTTTATTAATTTTATTATGTTTAATACTAAACAGAAATTAAGAGATTTTTTATTATATCAATTAGTATTATGCTTATTAGGTTTTATACCTCTAGTTATTTTAATATGGGGTATAGCAAAACCTCTTTATCCTAGTATCCTAACAGCGTTTTATTCATATAGTACAATATTATATTTAATAGTTTTTTCTAAAAGTATTATTAAAGAGGAGTTTAAGAAGAGATTTCATATATAAGATAATTCTAACCATAGGTTAGAATTTTTGATATAATATTATTAATAGATTTGATATCAGTTAAAATGTTAATGGAGAATCAAAAACTTAGGAGGTTTTAGAGTGAAGATATTCAACGAAAAATGGGAGGTAACAAGTAATCTAATAAAAAAAGATTATATTTTTTGTTTATTATCAGATATTCATAATACTAAATATTCTACCGTAAGAGTTTGGAGAAAAATAATAGAAACAATAAAAAATCAACAACCAGATAATATTTTTATTCCAGGAGATATTGTTTATACAGCAGATGATTTGTTATCTAAAAAAACAAGAGAAAAGCTGGAATATTTATTATATGGTCTTACATCGATTGCGCCAACTTATATTAGTTTAGGTAACCATGACTTTAAAGATGGAAAGACTCTAAAAGCTAAAGATACTTTGAATTACTTAAAATCATTAGAAAATGATAATCTTCACTTATTAAATAATGAAGTAGAAACTATAAATAATGATATAATTGTGATGGGATTTTCTCCGCGATTTGATGCCTATTATCCAAAACATAGAGAATATTGGAATAGATATTTCATTGAAGATTTAATTGAAGCCAAACTTAAATATGATAAAAATAAATATATTATATTATTGACTCATTCACCAGTAACTATAAAAGAGTTATCTGATACTATTGAAAATATGTTAAGTGAAGAAACTGATAAGAAGGAATTAGCTAAAATAGAAGAAGCAAAAAAGGCATTAGAAAATATTAATTTAGTATTATGTGGCCATATGCATAATGGTTTAATACCAAAACATTGGCAAAAAATAGGATTAATAAAATCAGACAAAGGAATTGCGGCTTATGAAGGACAAACTTTAAGAAACACATTTAGAAAAGCAAGGTATTGCCGTGGAATGTATTCTGTATTTAATGGCCAAATGATTGTAACGGGCGGAGTTAATAAATGGAGCACTCCAAGTCCTATTATTGGATTAATTAGTAATATTGTAGCCAAAGATATAACTACTGTATGTTTAAAGAAGAAATAAAGGAGGAAAATATGAAAAATAAAGTTGTATTAGTAACAGGTTCCTCACGAGGAATAGGAAAGGCAACTGCTGAACTTTTTGCAGAAAATGGATACAATGTAGTAATAAATAGTAGTAATAGTATTACTGAAGGTGAGGGAGTAAGTAACAAATTAAAAGAAAAACATAATATAAATAGTATTTTTATTAAAGCTGATATTTCTTCTGAAGAAAAAGTAAAAGAAATGGTAGAAAAAGTTATTGAGGAATTTGGAAGAATTGACGTATTAGTTAATAATGCAGGAGTCGTTATTGATAAAGAGTTCAAAGATAGAACCTTAGATGATTTTAAGTGGACCTTTGGGGTAAATGTATTTGGAGTATTTAGTTAGTAAATACGTGTCAGAGTATATGTTGAAAAATAAATTTGGAAAAATAATAAATATAAGTTCTACTAATGGTATTGATACTATTTATCCTACTAGTATTGATTATGATGCTTCTAAAGCAGCTGTTATATCATTAACCAAGAATATGGCAATTGAATTTGCTCCATATATAAACGTTAATACGGTTGCCCCTGGGTGGACAGATACCGAGATGAATAAAGATATTCCAAAAGAAGATATGGATGAAGAGATAGAAAAAATTTGTTTAAAAAGACTAGCGAAGCCTGAAGAAATTGCTAAAGTGGTATTTTTCTTAGCAAGTGATAATGCAGATTATATCAATGGTGAAACAATTAGAGTAGATGGAGGAATGTTATAAAAAGTCTATATTAGACTTTTTTATTTATAGGAAAACAAATTATGTTATAATTAAATAGGTGGTAATATGGTTACATATAAAGTAATAGATGGCAAAGAATTTATAGTAAAAAGTAAACTTCCCGCAAGTGACTATGTGGTAAATCCTTATGTAGGATGTAGTCATAAATGTATATATTGCTATGCTAGGTTTATGAAAAGGTTTACTAATCATATAGAGCCATGGGGTGATTTCGTAGATATCAAGGAATTTAAGAATTATAAATTACCCAAAGATATAAAAGGTAAATATATATTTATAAGTTCAGTAACAGACCCGTATAATCACTTTGAATCAAAATATTTAAAGACAAGAACAGCTTTAGAAATATTAAAGGATATTGATTGTAATATAGGAATTCTTACAAAATCAAAATTAGTTACAAGAGATATTGATTTATTTAAACAAATGAATAATATTGAGATAGGTATAAGTATAAATACGCTTGATGATAGCTTTAGAAAATTAATTGAGCCATGTGCTAGTAATGTAGAAGATAGAATAAATGCTTTGAAAATTTTAAAGGGAAATGGTATTAAAACGTATTTATTTATGTCTCCAATATTTCCAAAAATAACTGATTTTAAAGTTATAATTGAAAAGACAAAAGATTTTGTTGATTATTATTGCTTTGAAAATTTAAATTTAAGAGCTGATTATAAATATGAAGTTTTAAATATGATAAAGGATAAATATAAAGATTTATATCCTTTGTATAAAGATATATTTATTGATAATAATGTTTGTTATTGGGATATTTATAAAAAAGATATAATTGATTATTGTGAGAAAAATAATATAAGTTATAAAATTTATTTTCATCATAGTGAAATAAAGAAAAGGTGATTAAATGTTTGAAGCATTAGGAGATAGATTACAAGGGGTTATAAAGAAGATAAAAGGTTATGGTAAGATATCTGAATCTAATATAGATGAGATGATGAGAGATATTAGATTGGCTCTTTTAGAGGCTGATGTTAATTATAAAGTAGTAAAAGAATTTACAAATAATATAAAAGAAAAAGCATTAGGTGAAGAAGTAAGAAACAGTATTACTCCTGGAGAATTATTTTTAAAAATATTAAGAGATGAACTTATTAATTTATTGGGAGGTTCTAAAGAAGAGTTAAAGACCGAAGGCTTTAATGTTTTAATGTTAGTGGGTCTTCAAGGTAGTGGTAAAACAACTACTATTGGTAAAATAGGTAATATATTAAGAAAAAAACATAAAAAGAAGCCATTATTCATAGCTTGTGATGTATACAGACCTGCTGCGATAGACCAATTAAAGACAATTGGTAAGAATCTTGATATTGAAGTATATGAAGAAGGTAAGGGTAATCCAGTTGAAATAGTTAAAAGAGGTATTGAATATGCTAAAGAAAATGGGTTTGATTATGTATTAATAGATACGGCGGGGCGTCTTCATATTGATGATGAATTAATGATTGAATTAGAAAATATTAATAATGAAGTAAGTCCTAGTGAAATATTACTTGTAGTAGATAGTATGATGGGACAGGATGCGATTAATGTTATAACTGAATTTAATGATAGATTAAAATTGACAGGGGCCATACTTACTAAATTAGATGGTGATACGAAAGGGGGGGTAGCCCTTTCTGTTAGACATCTAACTAATGTACCTATAAAGTTTGTGGGAGTTTCAGAGAAACTAGATGGGTTAGATGAATTTCATCCTGATCGTATGGCTAATCGTATACTGGATATGGGAGATATCTTATCGATTGCGGAAAAAGCTGACCAAGTAATTGATCAAGAAGAAGCTTTAAAAGCTGCGAAGAAGATGAATAAAGGAACATTTGATTTAGAAGATTTCTTAAGTCAATTTAAGCAATTAAAAAAGTTAGGATCAATTGAGAGTATTTTAAAATTAATACCAGGATCTAAAAAACTAGGGTTAAATAATGTAAATATCGATCCTAAGCAATTATCTCATATAGAAGCTATAATACTTTCAATGACCCCTTATGAAAGAAAAAATCCTGGTATTCTAAAAGCTAGTCGTAAAATAAGAATTGCAAAAGGATCAGGAAGAACGGTAGAAGAAGTAAATAAATTACTAAAACAATTTGAAGAAATGAAAAAGATGATGAAAATGATAAAAAACAAAAACTTTAAAATACCCTTTTAAAGTTTTCGTTTTAATAAACATTGAAATGTATTTAATTATATATTATAATGAAAATAATAGAATAAAAAATAGATATGGAGCAATAATATGGGGAAGAAAATAAGAAAAAAAAAGGGTTTTACTTTAGTAGAATTATTAGGAGTAGTAGTGGTTTTATCACTAGTACTATTAATTGCTGTGCCATCAGTATCAAATATAATAAAGAATTCTAAAGAAAAAACTTTTTTAAAAACACAATTATCAGTAGAAGAAGCAGCTCGAAATTATTATGCATTAAATAAGGATATGGTTGATTTCGAAGAAAGTATTGCATATATTCCTTTATCTGATATTAATAATTATATAGAAGATGTAAGAGATCCTAATGGTAAAAAATGTACAGGTAGAATAAAAGTGATTGAAGGTAAAAATGATACCTATACATATAAAGCTGAACTTGATTGTGGAGAAGGGTATGCAGTCGAAGAAGATATAACTGCACCAATAATAAGTTTAAATAGTTCATCAACAATATATTTGTGGAGAGGGGTAGATACTTTTATTGAAACCGTATCTGCTTCTGATAATATTGATGGTGATTTAACTAATATGATAGAAACTACTATAACCAAAGTAGATACTAACACAGTTGTTCCTAGTATCGATAATACTAAGAATGATACTTATAGGATTGAGTATAGAGTTGCTGATTCAAGTGGGAATACTGCAAAAAAATATCGAGAAGTAGTAGTAAGAGAAGATATTGAAGGACCGCTTGTAGTTATAGTTAACGAAACGACAGGGGTAAAAGCTAATCATAGTGTAAAAGTAATGATTACTGATGATAATGATTTTGTTAAATATTATCAATGGACTACCAGTAAAACTACACCAAGCAGTTCTGATTCTAATTGGATAAGTTATAATTATGATTCAGAAATAACAGGTAGTGGTAGTTTAGTATTTGGTAAAACGGGGAATTATTATTTACATATAAAAGCAGTAGATAGTGAAGGTAATTTAACACTAGTAACAGATGATAGTTATTTGGCGTTTGATAATACTAATCTTGATGTAGTATTGGCTGTAGATAACACTAATATCGCAAAGAGTCATACAGTAAATATAACTATAAATAAAGAGGCTATCTCAGAGAAACATTATAAATGGTCTAATAGTCCAGATGTTCCTACATCAGGTTGGGCAAAATTGAATACAAATCAATTAACATTAACAGGGATAAATGGAGATTGGTATCTTCATGTAAAAATAAAAGATCAAGTAGGAACTGAAACAGTTGCTACTAGTGCAAAAATGACACTTGATAATATTAAACCAATAATAAATATTGCATTGGATAACTATGATTATAAATCAAGTCATACAGCAACAGTAACAATAACTGATTTATATTTTAATACCGGTAAAACGTATTATATATATGATGAAAACAGAAACAATCCCGCAAGTAATGATTTGGCTTGGACATTATATACTGGAAATACAATAGTAGAAAGTGGAATAAGTGGAAATTATTATTTACATATAAAAGCAGTAGATGATGCGGGCAATGAAAATATATCAACAAGTACTTTAGTAAGATTTGATAATATTAAGCCAACATTATCTCTTACATCATCCTCAACTGGATGTTCAAGTGTGGTTATAACAGCAACAGGAAGTGATACTGGAGGAAGTGGATTTTATCGTATAAAAAGACCTAATAATACATATATATCTTCAACAGTTGCAACTTATACAGTATCTACAAATGGGACATATAGTTTTACTGGTTATGATAATGCTGGTAATAGTTATACAAAATCGATAGTAGTAGATGGAATTGATGTTATCGCACCAGCGAAACCAGGGGAACCTGATTTAGTTGCTAGTTCAGATACAGGATATAGCAATAGTGATAATATTACCAAAAATACTAATGTAACTGTATCAGGTTCTAATGCAGAAGCTGGGACAACATATTATGTTTATAGTGGAAGTACTGAAAAAGCAAGTGGAACAGTGGCATCTAATGGCACTTGGAGTACTACAATAAGTCTTTCAGCAAATACAACAAATAATATTAGTGTAAAATTAAAAGATGCTTGTAACAATGTAAGTCCTTCTAGTGATACACTGGCTGTTCTAGTTGATACTACTCTTCCAACAGTATCAGTATCAAAAACTGGTCCTACAACAGGAAGTGTAACTATTACACCATCATGTAGTGATACTGGAGGGTCAGGATTATATAGTTGTTCCCCAGGATCATATGCAACGCAAACAACAGGAACCCATACCTTTACCGCAACTGATAAAGCCGGTAATAGTAAAAGTGCTAGTACAACAATTACCAGTCAAACACAGTATTATTATGCAGATAAATATTTAGATTTTGATGGAAGTAACGATTATTTAAAAACAACGACAAAAGGAGCATATGGTATATATAGAGATGATGGAGGAACTTTTGCTTTTGAAATGGGCTTTGTTTTAGACTCAAAGAGTTCAAATTTCTACTTCTTTGATGCTGCTGAAAATGATGGTGACCCAAGATTTGCTTTATGGTATAGGGAAAATTCAAGTAAAGTGGCATTGTATTCAAAGTACACAGGTAAAACTGGAATTGATTATGAATTTAATTTTAATCCTAGTACCGGGGTATATTATGCTATAAGACTTGAAGGAGGTAGTGATGCTGATAGAGGGTATTCATTATATGTAAATAATACTTATATAGGTAAAAGTGGCACTGCATATAGATTTTCTCCAACTAATCAATATACTAGTATTGGTAGTAGATATAATCAACAGGATTTTATAGATGGTAAAATATATTACTTTAGATTTAAAGGTAAAAGACAAGGTACTGGTGATGTTAACAAGTATTATAAGGGTACAGATTTAACTAGTGGATCTTATTGGTATGCGAGCGGTGATACTAGTGATTATTATAGATTTACTCGTTATGGTGCTACATTTAAAAACCCTAACAGCGGATGGACATCATCAAAATATGGTACATGGATTAATGAGAGCTATTTTAGAAGTCGTAGCACTAGAAAGATATATCAATAGGGGGTTGTTATGAAAAGAATAATTTTGATAATATTTATGGGTTTTATAATAACTGGTTGTGTGGATGATAAGATAAAAAATAGTATTGATAAATTAGCGCTTATGGGAAAGTATAAATGTGTGTATGATAGTAGTGGAATTGAATATACTATGACTTATAAATTGTCTAATAACAAAATAGAAGCTACTGTTAATAATCAAGTTACTGACGTATCTTATTCTCTAGAAAATGATACAGTAACAACAATTAATGTTGTTACTGGTAAAGAAATGGTTGGAAACTTTGATAATAATAAAATTATTTTTACTGAAAAAGGTAGTGAGGCAAATATTACTTGTGATAAACAATAAAAGGGATTAATATTAATCCCTTTTAAACTTTTATATTGCTCACAATTGACTATCCTGAATAATATAAAGTAGATAATATATAAGGGAGGATAGCATATGTACGGAGATAATGATAATATTGGATTTGGTCAAGACGCAATGACAACTCCAATGTATGAAGGGACTGGTTGTCCAAATGTTCAACAACCAATAGGATGTGGATGTCCAATTGTAGAACCACCAATGGAAAAGGTTGTACAAAGATGTATGATGCATGAAGTTCCACACATTTGTCCTATTAATACAAGAATAATAAATCGTCATATTTATAGACATACATATCAACCAAGATATACATGTTGCGAAGAAAATCAAATTGTTAATTTAGATCAAGGTTCTTGTTGTCAATTTTATTAGAAAAGTTCCCTATGAGGGAACTTTTTTGTTTTTAATCATGTCCTAGCATAAGCTGGTTTATATACTTTTGTAGGGGAACCGATTGAAAGAATGTATTCTTTACTCCCAATTATATGTTCCTGTAGAACTGATATATCTTTTTCGTCATTATATGTGGGTACCATAATATATTTTTCTTGCAGTATATGTAGTGATTTTCTTTTATATTTTGTGCAATATTCTTCAGAATCCAACAATAATTCTCTAGTAGTATCAATATTTATTTCTTTTAATTGATGTGATAATATTGTTAAATATTTTAAAGCTTCATCTTTATAATAATCTCCATGCAAATAATAAAACCTAATATCACTTAATATTAATCCTACTATAAAACTACTTGTAAAAATAGCTGCTTCAGGTACTTTTATTTTTATTATCTTCCCAATAATTGGATAAATTCCTCCGTAACATAGAATTATTTCCAAATTTTCTTTTGCTGCTTTTAACGCATAAGGTTGTTTTACTTTTTTGATTTTTTCCATCAGATCATAGTTTATTATTAATTTCATTATTACCCTCCCGCAATTATTTAATTATACTAGCATTTTTTTATATTTAAGTCAATTTTTTGATTATCTAAGAATTGTCAAATAATAAAAAATGTGATATTATAAGCACGACAAAAACACCGAGGGATTCTCGATTAGAAAAACAGTAATTTGAATTGTGTTATTTATCTAAGTAAAAACAATCAGAAGAACAAAGTTTATAAATGATTTTACATAATTTCGTTTCGCAGGCGATTATGCATTTATAATGATGTTTTCCTTCCGATTGTTTTTTTCTAAAAAATAAATAAACAGAATTATTTGGATTGTAATGAGCTGAAGTTTGAAGTAATGTAGTAATTACATTGAACAAAATAGTTCTGGCAAATTTGTTGCCTGTTTTTGAAATTGAACCATAATAGATTGAGGCTCCCGATTGTTTAATAACTGAATCAATACCTATAAAGGAAATAAGTTGATAGGGATTATCAAATCTAGAAATATCACCAACTTCAGATAAAAATAAAGCTGTAGAGAAATCACCGAAACCAGGAATAGAATTAATAATTTTAAATAATTTAGTATTTTTTAAAGAATTTATTAATTGGTTTTTAATTTTACTTAATTCAATTTTATGGTTTTGGATCATTTCAATAGTTTGAACTAGATTAGAAACATTAAGAGAATCCAAAGTGACATAACATAAAGAATTAGAAGCAATTTGTTTCATTTTAATAACTTTGTTTTTGAATCTAAAAGCTTGAGTAGTACCGTTTTTATCTTTTAAGTAGTTCATTAGATAGTTATTTCTACGATTAATAAATAAATCAGGATGTGGGAAATCATGAATAAAGTTTAGTGCTAGATCGTTATATAAATCATCAAATATCTGATTAAATTCAGGAAAAACGATTTCAATCAATTGTTTATATCTATTTTTTAATCTAGTTTGTCCCTCAATTAAAGACCAATACTGTCTAGCTAGTGGATTAAACATAAAATATTCATCATTCTTTTGATATAAAGTATCAGTAGTACCAAGGTAACATCTAGCTATTTTAAAACAATCAATTTTATCAGTTTTAGATTTATTCAAAGTATCTTTAAATTGTTTGACAAGTTTAGGATTGATTACGATAGTCTCAATACCTTTATATCTAAAATAATTTTCAATGGGTAAGTGATAAATAGAAGTTGACTCCATAACGACAGTTAAAGGTAAAAAGTCTTTAACTCTATATAATAGATTATCAAATTCATTCTTAATATGATTAATAGAAGTTGGTTTAATAATGATATTTTTATTATTATCAATTAAACAATAAACGCTTTTCCCTTTAGCGATATCAAAACTTAAAATATATTTCATAGGCTTGTCCTCCTTTCATAAAATTATCGGCACAAACCATAAGAGATATCTACATTCCTACATACTTATCATCCGAACTAAAATGTTCCATTATCTACAACCGAATTAATAAATAACTATATGGCAGACTCTCAAAAAATCGAACTCGAAGTTCCTGTTATAATCCGTCTTAACCGATTAGCTTCTTATAATAACAAAAAGCATAAAGATTTAACAATCTTTATGCTCAACATTATATATG
>JBBAEV010000028.1:0-11691 GCA_041655735.1 Bacilli bacterium
CATTATATAATTCAACCCAATCGTAAAAATCTCCATTTTCATCAGCATAAGCTCCATCATTAGAAGACATCACTTCAGTAATTATAAGCTTATTATATTTTACTTCTCCGTTTTTTTCTAATTTTTTTTCTGTTAATTGCGATTCATCACTAAAAATGAAAACTTTTATAAATAGCGAAATAATAATTAATAAAAAAATGAGAAGAAGAATCCCTATATTCTTTTTAAATTCTTTTTTATTTAATTCCAGCATAATAAAACTCCTTACTGATGGTTATTATAGGATAAATATAACATAAAAAACACTCTATTTCAATTAATTTTATTCTTCTTTATTATTTAAATATAATTTCAAAAACTTTATCACGAATACTTTCAGGAAGAGGGCTCCCTGCTGCTTTAGCATGACCTCCACCCCCATATATTTTAGCAATTTCATTTAAATCTATATTATCTTTAAATGCTCTATAACTAATACCTTTGCTTAAATCAATAATAATTATAAAATCGATACTATCTTTATATCTTTCTGCTAAAACATTTCCTAAATGTGCTTTATAAATATCTGCATATACTATACCAACCTTATAATTATTTAATTGCTTTATAATTAAAGTTTTCTCTTTCTTTTCTATATATTTATTTATATGTTCTTGCTCTAAATCAAAGATAAAGTTTTCTTTTTCTTCAAACAATTTACTTTTTGGATTTTTAAGTTTCTTAAAATATTCTTCCATAAATATTTTTACTCCATAAAATATAAATATATCACCAATTTTTTTAGCATCTAAATTATTATTTTTTGCCCATTCCCATGTATCAATTTGTCTTGTTAATTCAATAAATTCTTTGACATTTTCACTTAATAATATCTTATTACTATAATTATTAATTAAATATTTATAGAATATTGTTGTGGCACAAGCCTGTCCATTTTCTTCGTTTTCTACAACCTGAGCCCATTCATAATTATTTAAACTCATATTCCCAATATGATGATCAAATAACTTAACTATATTTTTTAATTTATTATCACTATCAATTAATTCAGCTGTTTTTTCACTAATACCTAAATCTGTTATATAAATATTGTTATACTCTAAAAACTTATTATTTTCAATATAATCATTTACAATTTCATTTACATTAAAAACCTCACACATAATTATATCTACTTTTTCATCAATTAGCTTTAATAACATAGGACATGCTACACCATCAGTATCAGAACCGTGTGTAATAATTAAATTTTTCATAATATCACCTTTATTATTATAACATATAAATTAAAAAAGAAGATTATTCTTCCTTTTCTTCTACATACGAAGGCTCCAAAGTAATAATTAATTTACTATCACTTGTTATAGGGTCATTTTCTTTTATACTTTGGCTTATTACTGAACCATAACCTTCTATTTCATATTCGATACCAATTAAACTAACTAAATTTAATACCTCTCTTAATGACCATTTCTTTATATTAGGCATTGTAATATTTTTACTATTAGTTAAAACAAATACTTTATCTTTTGATGATATTTCTGTATTAATCGTTGGATATTGTTTAATAATCTTATCTCCATCACCTAATATTATTAATTCAGTATGTTTTTCATTCATATATTCTTTTACAATATCTATATCTTTATTTAACAAAGACGATATTTTATATTCAACAATTTCTTCTTTATTACCCCCTAAAGATACAATATCTAAATAATTAGATATATTTTGCATTACTTCCTTAAATGACTCTTTTAAAGCATTACTACCACCATATTTAGGTTTTTTAATTGATGTATAAATAATTATTTCAGGATTATCTTTTGGAAACATTCCCGCAAATGAGTATATATAACTACCTGATAAATAACCACTAGTAGTTGCGATTTGTGCTGTACCTGTTTTACCAATTAATTCATAATCTTTTAAATTATATCCTATTCCAGTTCCCATATCACTATGAGTAACGCTATACATTAAATCTTTTATTTTATTAATAGTCTCCTTACTCGCAACTTTTCCTAAATTTGTTTTTTTGCCTTCATACTCTACTTCTTTAGTTATTGGGTCTATTATTTTTTCTACAATATAAGGATTTAATAAATTTCCATCATTCGCAATAGCAGTTAAAGCTTTTATCTGTTGAATAGGAGTAGTAGTAATTCCTTGCCCATACCCTGCACTAGCCACATCTAAAGGATAGTAAAAATCTACTTTACCAGATAATTCTTTTGGGAGTGTTATTCCAGTTTTTTCTCCAAATCCTAGCTTTTTAAAATACTTTAGTAATACTTCTCTATTTATATATTTTTGGGTTAAATTAGCAACCCCAACATTAGAGGAGCGTGTAAATCCTTGATCATAAGTTATTTCCCCCCACCCTTTATTATTCCAATCCGATATAGTATCAGGGCCTATTTTTAATTTACCTGATAGGAAAGTATCGTCTCCATCATACATATTATTTTCAATAGCAGCCATATAAGTAAATATTTTCATAGTGGAACCTGGTTCATATGCATAAGAGACTAATGAGTTTAGATATTGTTCGATTTTCCTAGTATTAGGATCAAACGAAGGATAAGTAGAATTAGCTAATATTTTGCCAGTTTTTGCTTCCGCTACTACCATAAAAAACCATTCTGGATCAGCATATTCATATTGTTTTTTAACTGCATTTTCAACAAACAATTGAACATTACTATCAATTGTTAAATATATATCTTTACCATCAATTGGGCTTTCTCTGATTTCTGGTGTATTAGGTATTTTATAACCTAGACGATCTTGTTGATATTCTAAATAACCATTTTCACCTGATAATATGTCATTATAATAATCTTCTAACCCTAATTCTCCTATAATATTACCCTTTTCATCTGTTTTAGCATATCCTAACGTATATGATAAAAAATCACTATTTGGGTAATATCTTTTATATGATGGAATAAAATCAATACCCTGAAGTTCTAATAACTCTATCTTTTCCTTAGTTAATTCAGTTATTCCCCTTCCTCCAGGTCCTAATTCGACTTGATATACATTCTCTTTTTGCAATAATTCTAATATTGCTTCCTCTTCCATTCCTATAATAGGTGATAACTTCTCAGCTGTCATTTGTTTATCAACTACATGTAACGGTTTGGATGAGTTCTTAGAAATATTAGAATCCAAATAAGCTATTACTGTATATGCGGAAACATTTTGCGCTAATATATTACCATTAGCGTCATAAATCGTTCCTCTTTTAGCCACTAACGTTTGTTTATTAGTATTTCTATTACTCGCAAACTCTTGTAAATTAACCCCATTTACTGTTGGTGATAATGCAATATAAATAGCTCTTACCGCAATGGCTATAATTAAAAAAAGCGACAAAATAAGTATCGCTTTATTTACCTTCACATATACATTAACATCTCTCGTCATACTAACACCCTCTTAATCGGTTATTGTTTTAATATTACTGTTATTATAACTGAGTCCCATTTCATTTACAACTAAATTTATATTATCTAATGAAGCAAGTTCATTTACTTTCATAGTTAAACTTTCATTTTTCTTTATTTGTACTGCTACTTCTCCTTTTAGTCTCTCTACCTTTATATTCATTTCAGAAATAGTAGCTTTAGAAAATACTGTAAATACTAAAAAAAGCAATGATAAAATTATAGCTGTACCATATAATGCTCTTTCACCTTTTAATAATTTTAATTTTCTTCTTTTGTTGGTTGCCATTATCATCATTCCTTTTCTATTTTTTCTACTATTCGAAGTACTGCACTACGCGCTCTACTATTTTCCTCTACTTCTTTCTTACTAGGTTTTATTTTACCTAGTAATTTTAATTTTGGCTGCAAATGCTTAGGAATACTAGGTAATCCTTTTAATTCCCTGTTTACATCACTATATTCTTTTAATATATTCTTACAAATTCTATCCTCAAGTGAATGAAAAGTAATTATACATAAGCGTCCGTTATCATCTAATAATTCAATTGCTTGTCTAAGTCCTTCTTCTAATACTTTCATCTCATTATTAACTTCAATTCTAATTGCTTGAAATACCTTGCGTGCTGGATGTTTTTCTTTAGTTGCTTTATAAGGCATAGATTTTTTTATTATATCTACCAATTCTAATGTTGTTTCTATCCTTTTATTTTCTCTATATTTAATAATATTTTTTGCAATACTTTTACTATATTTTTCTTCACCATATTCAAAAAATATTCTCATTAAATCTTCATAACTATATTCATTTACTAGTTCATAAGCACTAAACTTTTGATCTTTATCCATACGCATATCAAGTTTTGCTTCCTTATGATAACTAAATCCACGGATGTCATTATCAAGTTGTGGTGAAGAAACTCCTAAATCAAATAAGATACCATTAATTTTATCTATCTTTCTTTTTTTTAATTCCTCTTTCAAATAACGAAAATTTGCTTTTATTACTTCAAAGTTAGCACCTATTTTCCCTAATCTTTTATTACTATAACTAATTGCTTCCACATCTTGATCAAAGGCGAATAAAAACCCCTTTTTAATCCGCTTTAAAATTTCGGTACTATGTCCACCATATCCAATTGTTGCATCTACATAAATACCATCTTCTTGTATATTTAGATATTTTATTGTTTCATCTAGTAATACACTTTTATGTAGTCCCATTTTAGATATCCAAATCTACTTCAAAAAGATTTTCTGCGATATCTGACAAATCATTTTCCTTAGATTCAAAGAAATCATTCCAATTATCTTCTGACCAAATTTCTAGGCGGTCATTTACGCCGATCACAATACACTCTTTATTTAGACCGGCGTAATTAATTAGTGGAGAGGCTATATTGACACGCCCTTGTTTGTCAAAACCACATACAGTAGCACCTGATAGAAAAAAGCGCATAAAAGAACGAGCATCCTTTTTAGTAAATGGTAGGTGTTTTAATTTTTCAACAATTAGGTTCCATTCACTCATAGGATAAACAAATAAACAACCATCAAGACCTCTTGTCACAATAAAGGATTCCCCTAATTCTTCACGAAATTTAGAAGGAATTATTAATCTTCCTTTTTCATCAATACTATGATGGTATTCTCCCATGAACATAAATATCACCCCCACTTTGTGACACCAATTACCAACTTTTTGCTACTGTCTACCACTATACTACTACCCTCAATAAATTTTGTAAAGACTTTTCTGAAATTTTGTGCAAAAAAAAATGACAAACTTGTCATTTTAATTTTTATTCACTTTTTTCTTCTTCATTCTTTTCTATAACGCTATTCCCTTTATAATATCCACATTTAGGGCATACTCTATGAGGTTTAATTACTTCCCCACAGTTAGAACATTTTGTCATTTCATTAGGTGTTAATTTATAATGAGAACGACGCATATTTTTTTTTGTTTTACTAGTTCTTCTAAATGGTACCGCCATTTTAACACTCCTTCCTTTATCATCAAGTTATCACTTAATTATTTTCTTCATCTTCAGTAATAAGTTCCCAACCAATCCCCGCAATATTACGACGATCTAGTTTTGGACTTAATACTTTTAATGGAATCTCCATTACAATATTTTGCCATATTATCGGTAAAATATCAATAGAATTATCATCAAATTTAATATAATTTTCATCTTCTTCTTCCATATTAGTAAGAATTTCACCTATTTCAAAAGAAAAAGGATAATTAACATCTTCTAAACTAACTGCACAAGGCAAAACCATTACCCCCGTTATATTTAAATTTAAATTATAAATATTACTCTCATCTTTTGATATGGTTCCCTTAATTTTCACATCATTTAATTGTCTGATTTCTGTTTTATTTAAATAATCTTCACCAAAATTTATTTGTTCATCAACATCAATAACTGGAGTAAAATTATTTATTAACTTTGTTATATCTATTTTCATATTACCACTCCGTATATAAAATTATATCTAGTTATCTATATATATGTCAATAAAATATGATATTATTATGTCAAGAGGTGATGAAATGAATACAATTGGTATCATTTGTGAATATAATCCCTTTCATAATGGACATTTATATCATATTAATAAAATAAAAGAATTATATCCTAATCATACTATTATATGTGTTTTAGGTGGAGAGTTTATGCAACGAGGTGAAATTAGTGTTTTAAACAAATGCGACAAAACTGATATAGCTTTAAATTATGGTATAGATCTAGTTATTGAATTACCTTTTATTTTTGCAAGTCAAAGTGCCGACTTATTTGCAAAAGGGGCTATTCAAATATTAAAAACATTAAAAGTAGATAAACTAGTATTTGGAAGTGAATCTAATGATATTAACAATTTAATAAATTTAGCCAAAAATCAAATTAATAATAATCAATACAATAAATTAGTTAAAAAATATATGGATGAAGGAGTAAACTATCCAACAGCTTCAAATAAAGCGTTAAAAGATATGAATAATAAAGCAATAGATACTCCTAATGATATTTTGGGTTTAGCTTATATAAAACAAATAATCATTCAAAAAGCTGATATAAAACCTATTACTATAAAAAGAATTAATGATTATCATGATTTAAATTTAAAAGATAGAATCACTAGTGCTTCTTCTATTAGAAAAGCATTAAAAAAAGGAAAAAACATTAAGAAATATATACCTAAATTAACATATCAATATTTAAATAAAATAGAACTACCAAATGAAGAAAAATACTTTCAATTGTTAAAATATAAAATATTATCAGATAATAATTTATCACAATATCAAACGGTAGACGAAGGAATAGAAAATAGAATCAAAAAATATATTTTATCTTCTAACAATATAGATGAGTTAATAGAAAGAATTAAAACTAAAAGATATACTCATAATAAAATAAATAGAATGCTTGCTCATATTCTTGTAGGATTTACTAAAGAAGAAGCTAAAAGTAATAATATTAAATACATAAGAATATTGGGTTTTAACAAGAAAGGCCAAAAATATTTAAATAGTATAAAAAAAGAGATTGAAGTCCCTATAATTACTAATTACTCAAATATAAAAGATAATTTATTAGATATCGATGAAAGAGCCAATAACATATATTCATTATTATTTAAAAAGAATAATATAAAAAACAATAAACCAATAAAAAAGGAATAATTAATCATTCCTTTTTATTTTCTTAATTATGCATTAAATTTATCTTTACATTAACTTAACATTAATCTTGACGAAGTTCTGCACCAAATTTTTTATTAAGTATTTTAATAATATTATTCATTTTATTATTAATTTGATCTAAAGTCATTGTCCCCTCATCATTAGTTATTTTCACACGTAACATAATTGACTTTTTACCTTTAGGTATTTGATTACCCCTATATTCTTCTACAAAAGCAACTTCTTTTACAAATAATTCTATTTCGTTAAAAACATCTTCCCATCTTATATTATCATTAACTATTATAGATAAATCCTTCTCTACTAATGGAAATTGTGAAATATGCTTAAATTCATTAGTTCTAGATAAAAATGGTACAAATTTATCTGCATTTAATTCAAACATAGCTACATTGGTGCGCTTAATTTTAGAATCTGACATTGTAGCTACTGACAAAAGTCCAATAGAACCTATTATTTCATTTTTATATACTACATTTAAATATGCATTAATATCTGACCAAGTAGGTTTTTCTCCTTTTATAAAAGATAAGGTTTCCATATGGCAGTATTTTGACATTTCTTCAACTATTCCTTTAACTTCATAAAATATTTGTTTAGCATTTTTATCAACAACACATCCTGTTAGAAATTTTTTATGAATTGGTAATATTTCGTCTTCACTAGATTCGTGATATTCGCCCTTTTCAAACACTTGAGCCATTTCAAAAATTTTGAAAGAATCATAATATCTCAAATTATCAGAAACTGCACTTAACATTCCTGGTACAAGTGAATTTCTAAGAGTTGCTAGTTCAGGAGCTGGTGGAGTTGATAATCTAACGGAACTAGTTACATCTATTTTTGCTGCTTTTAGATATTTTTCATCTACCCATGGATAAGTATATATTTCATTAAATCCGCATCTAAAAGCTAAATATTCCTTAATCCTTCTTTCTAACAAAACATTATTTTGATGCACAGCATGCTCAATATTAATAGATAATGGCATAGGCTTGAAATTTTCATAACTCAATATTCTTGCAATATCTCCCATAACATCATCTTTTAAAGATATATCCCCAGTTGATCTCCAAACTGGAACAATTACATGATAAATTTCGTTTTTATATTCTACTTCATATCCAAGAGCTTTAAGAATTTTTTCAACTACTTCTCTAGATAAAACTTTACCAAGTCTAATATCTAAAAATTCTTTTGGAACATCAATTACTATTTTTTCTGTCTTAACTGGATATTTATCACTATAAGCTACTATGTTACTTTCAGGAAATAACTCTTTAATTAATTCCAAAGCCATAGACAAACCCTGATCAACACGTTCAGTATCAATGTTTTTTTCATATCTAATAGATGCATCTGTTTTCTCAGTTAATCTTTTACCTGTTTTTCTTATTGTACTAGAAGCAAAGTTTGCCACTTCTAAAACTATTCCTTTTGTTTCAGGAAGTATTGAATCTTTTTTTCCTCCACAAATACCAGCAAGAGCTATTGCATCATTTACATCTGAAATAACCAAATCATCTTCTGTAAGTTTTACCGTATTATTATCCAATAATACTAATAGTTCATTTTTTTTGGCATTTCTAACAATTATTTGTTCTCCAACAACATATTTTCTATCAAAAGCATGTAATGGCTGTCCTACTGCCATCATTACATAATTTGTAATATCTACTATTGCATTTATAGGTCTTATTCCACAATTCACAATAAATGCTTTCAGCCACATTGGTGATTCTTTTTCATACACGTTTTCGATTTCAACCCCAACATATCTGCGACATTTATTAGGTTCTTTAATTTCTATTTTATATTCAGGTATACTTGAATCAATATTAATTTTAGGTATCTCTTTAAGTGGAATATTATATATAGCTGATAATTCCCTTGCAATCCCATAGCATCCCCATAAATCTGGCCTATTTGTTAAAGATTTATTATCTATTTCAAAAACTATATCATTCATACAAATAATTTCTGAAATATTTTGACCTGGGTTACACTCAATTCCCTTAAGATCCACAATTTCATGTTCACCTTTTACCGGAAAAAATTTATCTAAATAAACTTCAGTTGCTGCACAAATCATTCCATAAGAAGATTCGCCGCGAATCTTAGTTTCTTTGATACATACACGTTCTCCTTCGCCATGCCAGACAGCTTCTGCCCCTGGTTTAGCAACTACAACATCTTCTCCTTCATATAGGTTTGACCCACCGCATACAATTTGTACAGGTTCTTTTTCACCTATATCAGTTATACAAATTTTTAATAAATCTGCTTGGGGATGATTACGAACTTCAAGAATTTTGCCAACTACTATATTGTGGTATTTTTCAGCTGTATTCTCTACAGACTCAACTTCAACCGTCCTTAGTGTTAAATCATATGCAATTTGTTTAGAAGTTAATTCTACTGGTAAATTTATAAAGTTTTTTATCAAATTTAATGATATTTTCATATAACTATTCCTCCTTATTTAAATTGACTTAAAAATCTTAAATCTGCGCTGTGAAAATACCTTATATCATTCACTCCATAACGCATCATTACAAGTCTTTCTAGCCCAATATTAATATAAAAACCTGTCCATTCATCAGGGTCAAGATTTGCTGATTTCAATACATTAGGATGAATAACACCACCTGGCATTATTTCTATCCATCCATTATGTTTGCAAACTTTGCAACCCTTGCCTTCACAAACCAAACATTCCATATCTATTTCATAACCAGGTTCTACAAATGGGAAAAAACCTTCCCTCATACGAACTTTTATTTTTTTCCCAAAAACTTTTTCCAAAATAGTTTGTATCATTACCATCCCTGATGAAAATGAAATATTCTTATCAACTATCAAAGCCTCATATTGAAAGAAAGCTCTTTCATGCCCTGAATCTACATCTTCATTCCTATAAACTCTTCCTGGATAAACAAAACGTGCTGGAGCACCATGTTTAAGAAGATATCTAACAGATGCCCCTGTTAAATGTGGCCTAAGACATAATCTCTCATTTTTTGATTTTTCTTCGGTACCTTCTATCCAATAAGTGTCCATCATTTCTCTTGCCGGATGATCAGGAGCAAAATTTAAATGATCAAATGCAAACTTTTCACTACTAATATCATCCTCACTAAATACTTCAAATCCTAAAGATAAAAATGCATCATTTAAATCATAACACATTTGAGTAACAGGATGAAGAACCCCACTACTAACTTTATTTCCTGGCAAAGTTAAATCTATAGATTCTTCCAGCACACTTTTTGAAGAAATAATTTGTTCTTCTTTCTTATTTAATTTATCAATAAATGTATTTTTTATCTCAGTAGTTCTTATTCCAACATCTTTTCTCATTTCAGGTGATAAACTTCCAAGAGTTTTTAATACCTCATTTATTTCACTTTTTTTACCTATAAGCTCTCTGCGAACATCTTGTATTTCTTCAATATTATTTACACCTTCTATTTTTTTAACACCTCTATTAAGAATTTCTTCTAATTCTTTTCCCATACTCTTCCTCCTTTAAAATAAAAAACGCCCTAATAAGGACGTGATTTACGCGGTACCACCTTAATTCGTAATTAATAATTACGCACTTAATCTTTTAACGCAAGTAACGGTATTTTTTAAATACTACTAGAAAGTGAATTCATAAAATTTTATCATCAGATTTCCACCAACACTGACTCTCTATTAATAAAATATTTTATTACTACTCTTTCATCATCGCCTTATTTGTATTATATATAAAATATATAAAATATGCAACTTATTTATTAATAAATTTTTTTACGGTAACGATACATTGTTTTAGGGACATATCTTGCCGTATCTAACGCATCTACTTCTTGTAATGTTTTACCTGTTAGTTTTTCAAATTCTTCTTCGGGTACATAACTTGGTAATAATGGGCCTGTCCAATCTCTTATTCTTGTTTTTATTTGTCTTTGAATAGTACGATAATCCTTACTTTCTGGTAAATTTGACCCTATTACCCAATCAGTATGTATTGTATTTGTTTCATCTTTATATCCACACAATGGATCTGGTGATTCTGAATAATATTGATTTGGGTCTCCACATGTCTCTAACGTATCTTTATAATACTTATATGTTTTATCTCTATACTGAACAGTTCTTGTGTCACTTATTGTGTATGTCCCACTTGTTTGTGTTGCACTCCATGGTCCCCAATCTAATTTATAATATTTATACAATTTATTTTTATACATTATATCCTTTAAATCATTTACTACATGTGTTCCGCTACTTTGAGCTACCCATCCACTATATGCTGTATATTTATTTAAATCTCTATACTGTACTTGTCTTCGATTATTATCATAACTTAATGCTCCACTGGTATGTGACTTCCATGCATAGTATTGCCCGGTGCCATCTATAGTCCAGTTTTTTCGAGCATAACCAGTTGAAATTGTTGCTGTACCATCATTTTCTTTTCGATCATAGTTTCCATATTTTGAATCCGTTGACATGAAGGTTACAGTATCTATA
>JBBAEV010000029.1:0-11476 GCA_041655735.1 Bacilli bacterium
AATATCCAAAACTATTCAAAAAAAGTATACTTATATCCGAAAAACAAAGTATTTATTGTGGCGCAGTAAAAATAAATTCTTATGCAATAGATGCGGAAGGATATATGTACAAATGTTGGAATGATATAGGAAACAAAAATAAAAGTATTTATCGTATTGATAATACAGAAGATAATATAATGAATTTAGTTAATTATTTAAATTTTAATCCTTTCAAGTATCAAGACTGTAACAATTGTGTAGCGTTACCTATATGTGTGGGAGGATGTCCTTATAACAATTTACGTAACGAAAAGATAAAATGCACAAGATACAACGATTTAATAGAGAAATATTTAGATTCAGTTCAAGATAATTATAAAATATAAATTTATATGTGCTAATATAATATTAAAAAACTAATTACCGGAAACTATTAAGAGAGATTTCTAAAAAAGAAAGAGTGCTTATTATGCCGCTCATATTAATGGAGAAAACATTTGATAGAAATGGTTTGATAAAAAAATAAAAGGAGGAGTGTAATATGGTTTTAAAGAAAGCAAAAAATTGGTTAAGTAAAGCAGAAATAGCACGTAATTGTAATAAAGACTGTTTCTGTAGTAATCAAAGAGAGTAAAAAATAAAAGTAATATAGCCATAAAACTTATGGCTATATTACTTGGAGAGTGATAATTATGATAGAAATAAAAAACTTAACAATAACAATGTTAGAAAACAATAGAACATTATTGGAAAACTTTAACTTTGTTTTAAATAATGGTGATAAGGTAGCTATTATTGGCGAAGAAGGAAATGGTAAGAGTACTTTGCTAAAGACTATTTATGATAAAAGAGTGGTGGAGGGTTATTGCTCTATATCTGGTAATATAAATAAAAAAGGAATTGTCATAGGCTATTTTGACCAATTTCTTAATCCTGGATGGAATGATCAGTACGTATATGAGTATTTTTTAAAAGACAATCCAGAAGATGAAATAGACTATGAAAAATATAATGATTTAGCTGAAGTAAAAAATAAGTTATCATTACTTAAAATAGATCCAAAAAAGATAGAAGAAGAACAAAAAATAGGTACACTATCAGGTGGGGAAAAAGTTAAGATACAACTTGCTAAATTACTCATGAAAAATCCAGGGGTATTATTGCTAGATGAACCTACCAATGATTTAGATATAGAAACCTTAGAATGGCTAGAAACTTTTATAAATAGTGCTGAAATCCCTATTATTTTTATATCACATGATGAAACTCTTCTTGAAAGAACAGCTAATACTATAATTCATCTTGAACAATTAAAGAAGAAAAACGAGTCTAAATATACTACAGAAAAAATAGGTTATAGTGATTATGTTGAAAAAAGATTGGGGGCACTTCAAAAACAAGAACAAATTGCTCAAAACGAAAAACGTTATTTTAAAAGAGAAATGCAAACTTTAAAAGAAATAAAGAATAAAGTACAAAAGAAAAATCCAGATCGAATAAATAGAATGAACTCTATAATAGCACAGGAAAAAAAATTAGGGAATACAGATTTGACTGAAAGCCCTGATGTTGAAGAAGCTATTAAGTTTAATTTTAATGAAAATATAGCAATTCCAAATGGTAAAATTATTTTAGATTATAAGAAAGATAGTCTAAAAATTGGTGATAAAGAAATTTTACGGGATATTAGTTTAATTATAAAAGGGCCTGAAAAAGTTGTGATAATTGGAAAAAACGGTGTTGGAAAATCAACGTTATTTAAAGACTTCTATAATATTCTTAAAGATAGAGATGATATTACACTAGGATATATGCCTCAAAATTATGGTGATTTTTTAGATGCCAAAATGAATGCTTCAACATATTTAAATGAGTCAGGCACTAAAGAAGAAGAAACGAGAGTTAGAATGTATATGGGAAGTATGAAATTTACTGGAGATGAAATGTTAACTGCTATTGAAAATTTAAGTGGTGGTCAAAAAGCAAAATTACTTCTTCTAAAAATGATACTAACGAATTCCAATGTTCTCTTATTAGATGAACCGACGCGTAACCTAAGTCCTTTATCTAATCCGGTAGTTAGAGGCATATTGAAAAATTATGGAGGTACAATAATCAGCGTCTCTCATGATCGCAAATTTATTAATGAGGTTTGTGATATTGTTTATGAGCTGAATGAAAATGGCATAAAAAAAACAATAATTTAAATTATGACTATGGAGAAAATGGGACAAAAATGAAAGAATAAACTCGGGCTTGCAAAGTCCCGAGTTTTCTTTTATCTTCTATTGCTTTTGAATCTGTATTATGGTAAAGTTATTGTATAGAATAATAAGGATATTTTAATAGGAGGATATGATTATGAGAGGATTAATGAATGGATTAAGAAGATTTTTATCTAATAAAAATACAGTTACTATAATAGGGGTATTTCTAGGTATAGCAGTACTATACTTTGGATACCAATGGAGAATAAAACAAGCCACTAATCCTGTTAGTATACCTGTGGCTAAAGAAACAATCCAACCAAGAACTAGAATAACTGATGATATGATTACCTTTGTTAATGTACCACCAGCATTATTACATGGCGATTACATATCAAAACTAAGTAGTATTGTTGGCAAATATGCAAGTTATAATACTATTATTCCTGAAGGAAGTATGTTTTATGAAGATACATTGTTAGAATATAATGAACTTCCAGATGTTGGATTAATAAATATTCCTGAAGGGGAAGTGGCATATAACTTTGAAGTTGATATGGATAGTTCATATGGGAATTCTATTATGCCTGATGGTTATATTGATATATATTTTAAAGCCATTGATGAAACTGGTTCTATTATCGTTGGAAAATTAGTTTCTAGTGTTAAAATATTAGTAGTAAAGGATAAAAATGGTCAACATGTTTTTGAAAACACTGAAGAAAGTAGAGTCCCTACAACGTTTATTTTCTCAGTACCTGAAGATATTCATTTATTACTTCGTAAAGCTAAATATATGGAAGAATATTCAGCCGAATTAATTCCTGTTCCAACTAGTGAAACTTATGCGATATCTCCTGGAGATATTCAAATATCAAGTAGTTATTTAAAAAATTATATTAATTCTAAATCAGTTTATATTCCGGAAGATACTGTTGAAACAGAAGATGATACAACTGAAACAGAGAACAATAATGAAGAAGAAGAAGAGTAATTATCATGAACTCTGATAATTTTTTTTCACAAATAGATTGGGGGTCTCTACTGCCCTATTTAAAAGAAGATGATATTACTGATATGTCATATAGTAATAATGGTCAATTATGGATCAGGTCATTATCTAAAGGTTCATATAAAGAAGAAGTACAAGGAATTAATAATCAATTAATAGAAAAAATAGCTTTCCAATGTTCGAATATAATGGGGAAAGTATTTAATATGGCCCATCCTTTCTTAGATGCTGAAAGTAGAGAATTACGTTTGAATTTTATTCATAGTTCAGTAGCCCAAAATGGTATAGCAATGGTTATTCGTAAAACTCCGGCTAAAATAAGATTAGAAAAAGACAAGATATTAGAAGAGAAATATATAACTTTAGATATTCATGATTTTTTAATAAAATGTGTTCATGCGCATTGTAATGTTGTTGTAAGTGGGGAAACTGGAGCTGGTAAAACAGAATTTGTTAAGTATTTGGCAGCTCATACGAAGGAAAATGAAAAGTTGATTACTATTGAAGATACATTAGAATTACACTTAGATCGTATTTTCCCTCATCGAGATATAGTTGCGATGAAAACAAATAATATTGTGTCTTATAGTGAAATATTAGTTACCTGTATGAGACAAAATCCTAAATGGATTTTACTTTCAGAAATTCGTCATGCTGAGGCAGTTTTAGCTGTTAGAAACTCTATATCATCTGGTCATAATATCATAACTACCATTCATGCCGATAAAGCAGAATCAATACCTAGTCGTATGTATTCATTATTAGAAACAAATATTGATCTTGAACAGTTTCTTCTAACTATTCATCGTTATATTCATTTGGGTGTTCATATAAAAGCACATCAAGATCCTGAAACAAAAAGGATGATAAGAGAAGTAGCAGAAGTAGTAGAATTTTATGTTGATAAGGATAACAAGGCAGGAATGAATTTAATTTATAAAAAAGATCCTGAAGGCAAAGTTCTTAGAAATAATCCATCACAATATTTATTAGATTATATAGCATCTCAAGGAGAAGATTTAAATACACCTATTGAAGATAAAATAGATATGTCAGAAAAACAATTGCAACATGAAGTTGTTAATCAACAAATAAAAGAAGAAAATAAAGTTGTTCAACCGATTGAACAACCAAAACCAATATCTCAATCACAATCGGTCGAACAAAATCAACCAGAGTCAATTGTTCAACCGACACCAATACCTCAACCACAACCAGTTGAACAAAATCAACCAGGGGCAACACCTAAGTCAGAACAGCCACAAACAATAAATGATTTGATGGAATAATTTCTCTTGTTATAGAAAGTAGGTGAAGAATATGGAATTTTTATTATTGATCTTGATTGGTACAATTGTAATAATATATCGTAAAAATCCAGGAGAAAATGCCTATCGATTTATTGTTACACAAGTATCTACTGTATATAACAAATATGCTCCATATTCTTTTAAAGTAGTACATGAAAAAGTAAAAGAATTAGGTTTGACATATAGTGTGAAGCAGTATACAACTCAAGTAATAATATTCTCACTTGGGGCTTTTGTTATATCATATTTATACTTTTATAATATTATTATATCAGTTTTATATGTGGTATTAGCTATTTTAGTAATACCCTATTTAGCCTATCTAAAATATCATAAAATATATAGTGAATTTATATTTGAACAAATACAAGTGTATACTACTAATGTTATTATGGAATTTATGACAACTGAATCTTTTGTTAAAGCACTAGAAGGTGTATATGCTTCTGGTGTATTAGAAGAACCTGTATTATCTGATGTCAAGAGAATGATTGATTTGGCATATGAAAAAGGTGATATTACTGATGCGATAAACTTTATGAATAAAAAATATGACTATTATACTGTAAAGAATATGCATCAATTATTTATTCAAATTACAAAAGAAGGTTCTAAAGACGCAAGAGAAGCCTTAGAAAATATGTTGTCTGATATTGATATGTTAGTAGAATCAGTATATCGTGATCGTATGGATAGAGCATCTTTCCATAAAACATTTGTCCGTTATGCATTAATGCTTTATTTAATGGTTATGTTAGTACAATATCTTCTAGGCATTGATACATATTTAAGGTTATTAGATTCGTTAATAGTAAAAATTTTATTACATGCCGTAGTATTTGTTAATAGTTTCTTTCTTCTAGGTGGCGAAAAATACTATAGTGAGAATGTGGGGGCGGAATAATGGAATTTTTAATTATAGGTGCTATTACATTATTTATATTAGAGCGTAGGCAAAGATTAAGTACAGGTAAATTTATTCAAGATAATAGTTCATATCTTCATATTTTAATGGAAGATGATTATGCTTTTTATGCACGCTCTAAATATGGAGAAGATCTTGACATAGGTAAATTATTTGATTTAAGAGTTAGAAATGGCTTGATAACAATTGTTTTATTCTTCTTTATATTTATAAGTGAATTAAATTTTTTAAATATAATTGCTTCATTAGTAGCGGGTTATTTTGTATTTAAATTAGGGTATTTTAATACAAAGAATTATTATAAAAAACATCTTCATGAAATAGATGCGATGCTTCCATATTTTTTAAAAAATCTCGAAATATTAATTCAACATTATACAGTACCTGTTGCGATAGCAAGATCGATTGATGATGCTCCTGAAATATTTAGACCAGGATTAAGGGAATTAATTGAAAAAATAAATAGTGGTGATTCTAGTATTAATCCTTATATGGATTTTGCGAAACAATATCCAGTTAGGGATTCGATGCGTATGATGAGATTACTATATCGTTTAGGATTAGGTGCCCAAGAAAACAAACAAAATCAATTACTAGTATTTGCGAGAACAGTATCTAATTTACAAAATAAGGCTCGTGAGCAAAAATATAAAGATCGTTTAACTAATATGGAAAGAAGAACATTATATATGTTAGTAGCCACAGGTGGTGGTGTTATGGCCATATTATTATTGTCAATGTTGTTATATTTTCAATATTAGTTGTTGAAAATATCAAAAAGAAAATATATAATTAATTTAGTATAGCGAAAGGAGGCCTCAGGGGATGAAAACAGCAAGTTCAGAATTAAGTATTACAATCATATCAATAGTTGCTATTGGATTAATTTTAGCATTCTTACTTACCTTTTTGCCTGATCTTTTAGGTGGTATAAAGGATGATATTGAAGATCAAAGAGGTTATTTAGAAAATTATACTGAAGTAATATAATGAGAGGTGATTAAAAATGAAAGAAGCGGTAAGTGGCGCCCTCATTATTAAGATAATGTTAATATTTTTTGTACTTTATATTGCCTTTCTTGCGATAGCTATCAATTATTCGCAAGCTTTTAGAGTAAAGAACGAAATTATTAATATTGTTGAGCAATATGAAGGATTAACAAGTAAGGCAGAAGATGAGATAGATATCTTTTTAAATAAGATAAAATATACTAATGAGTATGAAATAGTGGGTTATAGTACTGACAGAGGTCCTTATTATAAAGTGACAACTCATATTAAATTTAAATTTCCTATATTTGGAGAAATTTTAAATTTTCCTATAACAGGAGAAACAAAGATTATCTATCAGAAATCATAGTGCATAATAAAAGGGGTGATACTAATGAATGTCATTGTGGCTAATAAATACCAATCAATGTTATCGACTTTAAATATAGAAGTTATTAAAAGTCTATATGGTGAATATGAAGTTGAAGAAATAATAAAAACTTTTAGTAATTTCTTTTTTCAAAGAATGATATTAGATATCACTGCTATTAAGAATTATAAAGATATTACTAATCTACAAAAATTAAGTATGAATTTAGATATGGATAAAGTCATCCTTATATTAGATGATTCTGCCGAAAGTACCTCTCCATATTATTTGTCAGGGCTTGTTTCCATGGGGATATATAATTTTACTAAAAATAAAGAAGGTATTATGTATCTATATAGTCATCCTAATGATTATCGTGATGTAGCTCATATGCATCAATTAAAAGGACCTGCGCCCATACCTGGTCAAACTATGGTTGACAATAATCAAAATATAAATGTTATGCAGTCTAATCAGCCAGTACAAGTAAGTACTAAGGTTATAGGATTAAAAAACATTACTGAACATGCAGGATCTACAACCTTAACATATATGTTAAAAAAACAACTTGAACAGAATTATAATGTATCGGCTCTTCAATTAGGCAATGACTTTATGTATTTTAATGACAAATCTTTAATAAGTGCAAATCCTGAAAATTTAGGTAGCAAATTATTAAAACATAATGATAAGGATGTTGTATTGGTGGATTTAGGTGATAATGGAAATGAAGATACATGTCAAGAAGTTTTATATTTAATAGAGCCATCTATTATAAAATTAAATAAGTTATTAAAAGGTAGTAGAGGTGTTATTGATAGATTAAAAAATAAAAAAGTAGTATTAAATAAAAGCGTTTTGGATTCAAAAGATATAATGGATTTTGAATATGAAGCCAGAATGAAAATATTTCATAATGTTCCTTGTTTAGATGATAGAGATGATAGTCATGAAGAATTAGCATCACTACTTTCTAAATTAGGATTTGTTAGGGGAACAAAGGCTCAAGGTGAAAAAAGCGAAAAAAAGTCACTTTTTAGTATCTTTAAAATATAATGTATGTTATGGTAAAAAAATAAATAAGAATTATTTAGGAGGAAAAGTATGTTAAATTTAGTTAATATGTTGTTTACAGAAACCCCGAGTGCAAAAACTTGTGGATGTGCATCATTATGGGAAATAAGAGGATTAATAGGAACTGTTTGGGCAGTTATCACAATAATTCAATATGCTATTCCTATAATATTAATTATACTTGGTATGTTAGATTTAGGGAAAGCTGTAGCAGCAGGTGAAGAAAAAGAAATAAAAGAATCTCAAAAATTATTAATGAAAAGAGCTTTGTCAGCAGTAGCAGTTTTCTTTGTGATTGCAATAGTATCATTAATTCTTAGATTATTACCAGCCGCGCCGGGTTCTGGTTTAAATATAGCTGTATGTAGAGAAGGTGATATATTGGCTCCTACTGAGGCTAAGATTAACACCTGCGAAGTTGAAGGATGGGCAAAAGAAGGTGCTTTAGATAAATATCAAATAACCAATGAGGAGTTAGAAGAAGCAAGAAAAGAAGAAAAAAAATAACTTATAAATAAAAAATCGCATTAGTTATAAAATTGTAAAATAAAAGTAGACATATAAAAAACAGTGTTTACTTTTTATTTAATACAAATTTATAGTAAATAAAAAATAAAAAAATCATTTTTAAGTATATTAAAAATAAAATGTATGTTATAATAAATAAGTAAATATGAATTAATTTAGGAGGAAAAAATGGATTTAATAAATATCTTAGCAGATGGTGAGAGAATATGTGCTTGTTCACAACAACTTTTTGAAATAAAGGATTTAATAACATTTGTTTGGTCAGTCATTACAATAATTCAATATGCTATTCCTATAATATTAATAATACTTGGTATGTTAGATTTAGGCAAAGCCGTCGCAGCAGGAGAAGAAAAAGAAATAAAAGAGTCTCAAAAATTATTGATGAAAAGGGCTTTATCAGCAGTAGCGGTTTTCTTTGTTATCGCTATAGTATCATTAGTTCTTAGATTGTTACCGCCTGCTGAAGGATCAGGCTTTAATGCGTTTGTATGTAGACCGGGAGACATTGTAGATCCAACAACTTTAGATTGTTCTGAATAAAAAAAGAAAGGAATGAGAAGTAATGAGTTTGTTAAATTTATTGTTTGCTACAACTCCTTCAGAAAAAACTTGTGGATGTGCTTCTTTGTGGGAGATAAGAGGATTAGTAACAACTATATGGTCAGTTATCACAATAATTCAATATGCTATTCCTATAATATTAATTATACTTGGTATGTTGGATTTAGGCAAAGCTGTAGCAGCAGGAGAAGAAAAAGAAATAAAAGAATCGCAAAAATTATTAATGAAAAGAGCTTTGTCAGCAGTAGCAGTTTTCTTTGTTATTGCTATTGTACAGTTGGTTCTTAGATTAATCCCATCATCATCAGGATCAGGTTTAAATGTAGCTGTATGTAGGGAAGGTGATATATTGATACCGTCTCCAACTTATGCATGTGAATGCAAAGCGGAAAAAAATGGAAAGATTAATATAGATTCTTATGTGATAAATAAAGATGAATTTGATGAAGCAAAGGCAAAAGAAAAACACTCTGCTGTTGATTTAAAAGATTTTGACATATACAAAGACAATTGTCCACATAAAATAAATAAATAATTTTTATAAAGGAAAAAATTAAAGATTACTATGACTACATAGTGATTTTTTATTTTTTGTTAAAAGATATTCCGTTAATAGTTATTATATGATATAATTTTTTATAGTAATAATATAGAAATTAGAGGTAATTATAATGAAAAAAATACTATTATATACATCATTTATAACTACAACGTTTTTTATTTTTCTAATAAAAACAGAAGCAAAAGTTTTGTCTTTTAATAATATTTTATTGTTAGAAAATGAAGATAGTATTATTCCAACAGAAGAAATAACATGTGAAAATACTTCTCAAATATTAGAAATAGGACAAATGCTATTTAATTATATAAAGATTATAATACCTATTTTACTAATAGTATTTATTATGCTAGATTTAGGAAAAGCGGTATTAGCAGGAAGTGCAGACGATATAAAGAAAGCACAAAAGAGTGCGCTTATTAGATTTTTGGCAGCTGTAGCAATATTCTTTTTGCCAAGTGTAATTAATTTAATATTAAAATTAGCTGGAATAGAAAGTAGTACCTGCGGAGTTAGTTAGAAAAAAACAACTTCAAATAGAGGTGAAAAACAATGTGGGATGTTATTGTAAAAACCTTAAGAAATTTCTTTTTCTTTTTAGATACAATATTATATGGATTTATAGAAGAAGTATATAATTTTATATTAAGGTTATCAACATTTAATTTATTTGATTATGAGACAGATATAGCTCCAATAGCTCAAAGAGTATATTTGTTTTTGGGTATAATAATGTTATTTAGAATAGCATTTCTTTTGATAACAATAATAGTTAATCCAGTAGATTCGTTTGATAAGAAACAAAAAGAACAATATCAAGGGAGGGTAATACCGAGTGTAATAATAACTTTATTATTAGTAATAGCATTACCTTTTATATTTAATTTAACAATAGAAGTACAAAATAAGGTGCTTGATGTACAACCTGATCCAGAAAATCCAGGAGAATTAATGATGGGGGATAACAATTTAATAAGAAAAGTCATTCTGCCTACTATGCCTGAGTATAAAGACAAAAGAGGGGTTCCAAAGTGGACTTGTATATATAATTTAAGAGCCTTTAAAGTGTATGATTCTTCTGTTAGTGCTTCAATCACTAGTAGAGAAGATGCTTTGAGAAATATATTATTGGGGGATAGTTATTTGAAATTTATATCTTCAAATTATTATACACTAGACCAAGATACTCATAAGGTCACCTTATATGGAGATGAATATGATGTATTAAAAGAATATGTAAATAATCATGTTGACGAAATAGGAAATTATGATAGCACTATTTTAAATGATTTTCCTGAACTTGATGATTCATATTTATCTGATGATTGGGTAGGTAATAGTGGTAGAACAAATCCACAAATAATTAAATATGCTGCATACAATATTGGCGATGATATTCTTACATCCTTTGGAAATACAATAGGAACAGTAACAGGAGAATATGGAAAAACGACCAATGGATATACATCTGTTGATGGTGACATGACATTTTTTTTAACATATGGAGTTGAAAATGCTACTGAACCCACAAAATATGCTTGCATGCCGTATTTGAATGGTTATTCTGTTTTTCAAGGAAGCGTAACATTACGATCATACAGTAGTTACCAAAATTTATCAGATAGAATGTATGAAGTTTATAATGAAGATGAACTTCAAGAAGGAATATTTTATTGGTCATTAATAGATGCAGAGGCAGAGCAAGAATTTTATCCGATGGAAGGCGGTAAATTAATAGTATCATATTTGATGAAAACATTTATGAAAAGTAATAATACACAATATCAAGATCGTATAAACATAGGAGATTATAATGGGTTGAAGATTTTACAAGCAATGGATGAAACAAATATATCTTCTGATAAATATATAGAATATACGCCATTTATATCAACAATATTAATATTAGGTGTGTTAATAGTAATTGCATCAGTAACTTTAGATATAGCATTACG
>JBBAEV010000030.1:0-11358 GCA_041655735.1 Bacilli bacterium
GCCCTTTTAGATATGGAAGAGGGGGAGATTGTCAAACTACGCGGGCCAGGTGGTTGGTTTGTTGTACGGGATACTACCAGTCCCATCATTATGCTCGCCACAGGAATAGGAATCACTCCCATGCGTTCAATGCTTTATGCACTCAAAGATGACACTGCCCGGCCGATTCATCTGATTCACAGTTCGCCTGATTACTATCTCTTCGCTGATGAGTTCAAAGAACTTCAGAAAGAGAATGATCAGATAAAGCTTACCTATGTAGCCCACCGTGAAGAGTTCAAAGAGGCGATAAAAGCCGCTAATGCCCAATATGGACAATCTGCTTATTATTATATGGCTGGATCTCCTGCAGCGGTTTCTGCAACCAAAGCTCTCTTAAAAGCACAAGGAATAAAAAGGAACAGAAGAATTCACGAATCATTTCAAGGGTATAAGCAATAAGCATGCTATCTGTTTAACATTGGCTTGTATGGAGAATCAGCCTGATTACAGGTTCTCTCTACTGAGTACGCTAGTCAGGTAATATTCTTCTTAAAGTCTTTGTTACACCATTAAATTAACCAAGCAGGGACATACCAGTTTCTAGTATCGATTGGGAGGAGATCCTCAATTAAGCAAATGACAGCTCCTTCGCCAATCTCTATATTATTCAATCCTTGTCCAGATTTGGTCGCTAGATTGAGAACAGAGAAATGGCGCATAGCCTGTTTACTTGGATTTGTTGATTTCTTGATCTCTATCGGATGTAGTTTTCCGTTTTGCTCAATGAGTAGGTCAATTTCTTTCTGATCTCTGTCGCGATAATAGAAGATGGGCGGTTTTTTACCATCATTTAAATAACTTTTATAGATCTCGGAAAAAACCCAACTTTCAAAAAAAGGACCCGACATTATTCCCCTCTCTAATGTCTCGGCACTGCTCCACTTGAGCAGATATGCGCATAGTCCGGTGTCTAGGAAGTGCAAGAGTGGGTTTTTTACCACCCGTTTAAGCATGTTGTTTGCATATGGTTGCACAAGTGCCACTATGTGTGACGACACTAGGATAGATAACCAATGCTTGACTGTGGGGGAACTGATTCCCACATCTCGGGCGATTTCTTCGTAAATTACAGGTTTTGCGGTTCTTGCAGCAACCGCAGTCATAAATGTCAGGAATTTCATCTCATCGGCAATTTGCGTTAATTCACGGATATCACGTTGAAGGTATGTTCCCACATACGAGGCAAAAAATGTTTCTTGGTTCATCTCCGCTATGGTATGAAGTGCGGGCATTCCACCAATGAAGATTCTTTGATAGATCTCCATCAGGCTCATACGGCGAGATTGGGATATTTGTGCACGTAAAGTAGTACTATCTACAGAGAAAGGTTCGGATGGAATACCTTGAATCTCTCTGGATGAGAATCCTAGAAGGTTTACTATTCCCACCCGTCCAGCTAGCGATTCACTAACATGTTGCATCATGTGGAACATTTGCGATCCTGTCAGCCAAAAATCTCCTTTCCTCCCACTTTCATCAACATGTATTTTGATGTAAGGGAGAATTTCAGGGGCATATTGGATTTCGTCAATGAGTAGAGGAGTTCCATATCTTTGTAAAAATAGGGAAGGGTCGTTCTTCGCTAGTTGCCGTACCATGGGATCGTCGAGTGTTACATAGTTGCGATCTTCTGTTGCAAGATGTTTTAGTAAAGTAGTTTTCCCTACTTGCCGTGGTCCTGTAACCAGCAGCACAGGAAAAGTCTGGGATATATTCAAAATAGTTTTTTCAATGGCTCTAGTTATATACATGGAGAACTTCCTTACATAAATAAACTGGCAATAGTAAATTCATATTTTAGTATTGCCGGCATGGCGTCAATTGTCAACCATGTAGGAGAAGTGTACGAAATGCTTCTTGAAAAATTTAAGTCCCCTTATTCGTAATGAGCAAAATTAAGGTAAGCCTTAAAATAAAGCAGATTATTTGCACAATTGCTCGGCAGAAATAAAGTAGGGTTTTAGTATTGCCGGAGTGTTAGGAGCTGCTTCTATTCACTATGGGCAATCTGCTTATTATATAGCTGGCTTTCTTGCAATCAAAGCTCTCTTAAAAGCATAAGGAATAAAAAGGAACAGGAGAATTCACAAATCATTATAAAAGTATAAGCAATAAGGTGAGTTAAGCTACTCAAAATCATCCCAGTAGATGGCTTTCATGGGAATTGGAATCACCTCTTTGATTGGTCCATCCCGATACACCTCTACTGCAGTGTTCATGCTAATAATTCCCGTTTCATAGGGATTTATATCAACAGTACCTCGAAAGATGGAATTTTCTTGTTGAATTAGCTCTAATGATTCAGAAGTTGCATCAAGTCCTACTATACAGAAGTCGGGATGGATGTTTTCTCTACTGAGAACGGCAGCCATCGCTCCTAGAGCCGCGGCATCGTTGACAGCTGCTATCACCATGAGATCTTCGCAGTAGTCTAATACTTTTTCAGTTTCTACCATACCCGAAAGAGGGGTAAGCGCTGAGATGGTGTCTACAATCTGGGTCTCTGGAACAGTCATGAGAATACCGTCTTTTATCCCTTCAGCACGGCGCGAGAGTTCAATCATCTGGTCATATCCTATGATGAGCGCTTTAACTGGTGCAGAGAAGTGTTCATCAATCCAACGGCCAGCGATCATTCCTCCTAATTTACCAAACTCATAATCATCTAGATTAATATGTGCATCACTACCAGGGATGGTTTGATTGGGATTGATAAAAGGAATGCCGGCAGTGTTCGCTGCGTAAAGTGGTGGTATGCAACTTTGGGGTTGGACTGGGCTACAGATGATAATATCATATTCAGCTTCAACCATGGCAAAGAGGTCCTCGGCTTGTTTTTCTGGGTTCATCCCAGCATTAACAATGGTAAGATTGATACCCAATTCTCGAGAGCGATCTTTCATGCCGTTACTCAATATTTGGAAGTAGGGATTACTTAGGTCTTGGACTGAGTAGCCAACTTTAAGTCCTTTTACCGATTTAACCTGATTTTTTGTGCAAGTGGTAAAAATAAGTAGTGTAAGAAATACAATAAGTACCAATAGCCAGCTTAATTTACCTTTTCTCATGAGGTTATTGTACAATCGTTTTTGGTGAAAAGAAAGTAGCTGATACAGTTTAAACTATACCAGCTGATAACATCTATTACTTACAATTATTTCTTCAGTTTATGGGAGATTTGATCAAGGCTGACTGCAAGTAGTAAAACAGCACCTTTTACAATCCACTGGGTGTATTCATCTACATTAGTCAGGATCATTCCGTTTGTGAGAACACCCATGAGGAAAACACCAGTTATTACTCCAGTAATCTTACCTGTGCCTCCAGCGATACTTACTCCACCCAAGACGACTGCTGTAATAATATCCATCTCATAGCCTTCGCCGGCTTTTGGTTGGCCACTATTCACTCTTGAAAGTAGAACGATACCAGCTACTGCAGCTAACACTGATTCGAGGATATAAATCTTATATTTAGTTTTTTTGACATTAACTCCGGAAAGTCTAGTTGCCTCTTCATTCCCTCCAAGGCCATAGACATAGCGCCCAAAGCGGGTCTTGGTGATTAATATGTACCCGATAATAAAGACTATGACCATGATAATCACGGGCACAGGAACCTTCCCAAGATAGCCTTGACCGATAACTGCAAATGACTTCGGAAATCCATAGACGGGGAGACCTGCTGTAATTTTATAGGCGATACCTCTTAAAGCAGTCATCATTGCCAAAGTAGTAATCAGTGGCGGGATGCCAACTTCATTGATGAATATACCATTGATTAGTCCAATGACTGCTCCAATTAGGAGGGAAATGATAACAGCAAGGACAGGATGTACACCGCTTACCATTAATGATGCACAAGAGACAACAGATACACCAATTACCGATCCAACCGAGAGGTCGATTCCTCCTGTTAAAATGACGAAAGTCATTCCTACTGCGCAGATTCCGACGATAGATACTTGTCGGAGGATATTCAAGATATTTCTAGATGTGAGAAATGCATCTGATGTTATCGAGAAGATTACGACGAGTAGAACGAGGGCTAGAGGTATGGCATATTTAGAGATTCGTTGTGCGACAGATTGCTTGTTAATTGATTTGCTAGGCATGACATCTCCTTTCGGCAGCATATTCAAGGATTATTTCCTGTGAATATTCTTCTTTGTGTAATTCTTTGACTAAATATCCTTCGCAGAGAATTATGATTCGATCAGACATGCCGATGAGTTCAGGCATCTCTGAAGAGATCATGATGATGGCTTTGCCAGCTTTGGCAAGATCTTTCATGATGTAATAAAATTCTTTTTTTGTCCCGACATCGATACCACGAGTCGGTTCATCGAAGATGATGATATCTGAGTTAGTAAGAAGTATTTTTGAGAGAACAACTTTTTGTTGGTTCCCTCCGCTTAAAGCTTTTACTAATACATTTAGATTAGGAGCCTTTATCTTGAGTGCATTTTTCATATCCTGGGCCTCTTTTTTTTCTAATGCACTGGTAATGAAAAGGCCTTTGACAAATTTTTTGAGTGAACTAAAGGTTATGTTATGTTTAATGCTTAATTCACTGAGGATGCCATGTTGTTTTCGGTCTTCAGGGATAAGCCCCACACCAAGGCTGAGGGCCTTTTCAGGGCTATTAATTGTAACAGGTTTGCCATGGATCAATATCTCTCCGGAATCAAATTTATCAGCACCAAAGATTGCTCTGGCAACTTCTGTTCTACCGGCACCGACTAACCCGGCAAGGCCAAGGATCTCCCCCTTTCTGACACTGAAACTGATGTCGTTTAGTTTGGAAGAACAGAGATTCTTTACTTCAAGTGCAACTTCTGCAAGTTCGGTCTCTTCATGAGGGAATTCATCTGTAAGAGGTCTTCCTACCATATTACGTATTAGTTCATTCCTATCTGTTTCAGCAGTTTTTAAGGTTGTAATATGTAGTCCATCTCGAAGGACACTGACGCGGTCTGAGAGGAGAAATACCTCTTCGAGGCGGTGTGAGATATAGATTACAGTAACATGTTTCTTTTTAAGCTTTCTGACTATAGCGAATAGATATTCAAGTTCATTGGTAGTAAGTGATGCAGAGGGTTCATCCATTATAAGGACACGAACGTCTTGCGATAATGCTTTTGCAATTTCAACGATTTGTTGGAATCCAACAGTTAGTTCTTCTACCAACATATTGGGGTCAATATCGAGTCCAAGTTCCTGTATAATTTTAACAGATTGTTCTTGCATTTTAGCAAAATCTACAAACCCATGTTTTTTTGGTTCTCTTCCAAAGAAGATATTTTCTGCAACAGAGAGGTGAGGAATTAAATTAAATTCCTGATAGATGCAACCAATTCCTTTAGCCATTGATGTAATAGGATTTTGGTGTCTAATCTCTTCACCGAGGTAACGAATCACCCCTGAGGTGGGTTGGATTGCGCCAGTAACAATCTTGATTAAGGTAGATTTACCTGCACCATTTTCTCCACATATAGCATGGATCTCGCCAGTATCAAAGGAGAGTGAAACATGATCAAGTGCGGTAACACCGGGATAATGTTTTGTGATATTTTCTAATTCTAGAAGAACAGACGGTTCTTTCACCTCAAAGCTCCTTCACTCTTATCTTCTGATATAGATACCGGATACAACTGTATCCGGTATAAGTTATAAGCTAATTTTAGTACAGATCAAGATTAGCACTTGTTACAGGAATCATTGGAATTTTGACCATATCAGCAATAGGTCCATCTTCGATTACTTGAAGAGCAACGTCGATGATAAGTTTTCCTGTTCCGTATGGATCAATGTCTACAGTACCTCTGTAGATACTTCCAGCTTCTTTCATCTTATCGATAGCTTCGCCAGTTGCATCAAGGCCGAATACTCCAAAATCTTTTGAATCAAGGCCCATAGCTTTTACTGCTTCCATAGCTCCGAGAGCTCCAGCATCATTGGTACCACATATTACCTTAACATTAGGATGGGCCTGCATAATAGTCTCTGCAGCACGCATTCCCTGTTCTGGGGTGTTTGCTGATACTTCTGCTACAATTTTTGCATTGGGAGCTTTTGCCAGAATACCTGCTTTAATGCCATTAGCTCTTTCGATAAGTGCTTCCATCTGTGGGAATCCAAGGATGGCTACCTCTGCGACACCGCCAAGTTCGTTAACGATGAATTCACCTGCAATTGTTCCACCCGAATAGCCGTAATCAAAATCATTGAGGTTAATATTCGCATCGTTTCCAAGGATTAACTGATGAGGGTTAATAAACGGGATGTCAGCATCATGAGCAAAATCTACCATATGCTCTAACGCTTTAGGATCGATTGGGCTAACGATAATTGCATCCATTCTCTGGGCAATGAAATTCTCAATTGCTGTTACTTGAGCAGCTGCGTCTGATTTAGCATCGTGGATGGTAATGTTGACCCCAAGTTCTGCAGCGCGGTCTCTCACACCATTAGCGACTGCGACGAAGTATGGGTTAGCAAGATCCATAATAGTGTAACCCATCTTCACTGCTGGGGCTTCCTTTTCAACCGCTCCACCTGCAAATACTACAAATGGGGAAACAATCAATAATGCCAATAATACCATTAGTAATTTCTTCATGATAAACTCCTTTATTTGAATATAACTTATTGTAGGATTTGACCATAGGTTTTACAATGTGATATCTTTTGAAAATATTTTCATATGTTTTGAATCGGGAAAGATTTCTTGCAACCCCATACAAGAAATCCTATAATGAAAAACAATGAAATCTATCAGGCAGTGGTACCAAGATCAACACTTTAGGACTAAACTTATCGTAAGTTATTTGCTCCTTTCTGTTATTCCATTGTTACTTCTGTTCTCTTTCTCAATTCAACTTTCTAATCGGATTCTCGTGCGCAGCGCGCAGAAAAATGCCGAGATGATTATAGATAGAACTCAAGAAGATCTTAATTCTCTCTTTAAAGAATATATCTCATTTCTTGCTACCATCTCTGAGAATGCTATTATACAAGAGGCTCTGCAGGAAACTTTCTTCTTAGATAATGAGCAGTATCACCAAAAAATCGAGTCAGGACGAGAGCTCCTCAATATTTTTAAATATCGTAAAGATCTCTATGGCATCGCCGTTCTCGGAGAAAATGGTCAGAATATCATAGATTCTCAAAAGCCTCTCCGATCTCATGATTATCGAAAGACTTATTGGTATAGAGAAGCTCTACAGAGGGCCTTCTCTCCAAACTATCTCCCTCTCCATATGGGGTCCTACCTCTTTGATGATGATACTGAAAACTTTATAACGATTACCACGCCGGTGGAAGATGCCACTTCAACGGCAAGGCTAGGGATTGTGGTACTTGAGTTACGGGAACAGGTAGTGAAAGATTTATTAGGCAATCGATTGGGAGATTTCGGGTATCTATTCGTTCAATATAGTAGATCTGGGTTCACCAGTTCCGATGAACGCATCCCTGATTCGAATTATCTGGTACGACTTGCGAATATGAGGGAGATTGAAGAGAAATTGCTCAACCAGAACAAAGAGCTGGTTCTTATTAGAGATCTTGAGCTTTCTGGGGTTAAATTAGCAGCGGTCATATCACTTGAAGAGCTCACCCGCGAGAGTAAACAGCTTGGAATGGTTCTCCTTATCCTCATCTCTGGAACAATCTTAGTTGCCACTATAACAGCGTCAGTACTTTCTAAGAATATTGCAAGGCCCGTTCAAGAACTTAGTGCGGTTATGAGACAAGTAGAGACCGGTGATTTATCAGCTAGGATAGAGAATCTTCCTTCAGATGAGTTTGGTGCGTTGGGAATAAGTTTTAACCAAATGGTAACGCGGATACAACGGTTACTTGTTGAAATGCATGAAGAAGAGGTAAAACTGAGGAAATCAGAACTTCGAGCACTGCAAGCTCAGGTAAATCCCCATTTTCTCTATAACACTCTAGATTCAATAAATTGGCTTGCAAGAGAAAAGCGTAATGAAGATGTGCTCAAGTTGGTGAGTGCGCTTACTACTCTGTTTAGAATTGGTATTAGTAAAGGGCATGATTTCATCTCTATGCAAGAGGAGCTTGACCATGTGAAAAGTTACCTTACCATCCAAAAAGTTCGTTTCGCTGACTCCTTTACTTATGAATTTGATATAGATCCTAAAGTTCTTGCTATTCCTGTTATAAAACTCATTTTACAACCTGTAGTCGAAAATGCTCTCTACCATGGAATTAAGCGTTCTGGGGGGAAGGGCAATATTCAAATACGTGCTAGAAAAATTCATGATAAGATGATAATTGAGATTTCCGATAATGGAAAAGGGATGACTGCTACTCGATTACTAGAGGTAAAAGCCGAACTTTCTGGTTCTGTTGAAAAAAAGGAGAGTACGGTATATGGATTGAAGAATGTTCATGATCGGATTCAAATTTATTATGGGGAGGCATATGGGCTGACGATTCACAGTGAAGAAGATGAGGGGACGGTTGTGATGTATAAGATACCAATTCGAGAGGATGTATGATCAAAATATTATTAGCTGATGATGAACCGATTATAAAGCGCGGCTTGCGTGAACATATTGATTGGGGGGCACTTGGGGCTAAAATCTGTGCTGAGGCTACTGATGGAAAAGAGGCCTTGGAGATGATTAGGGAGTTCAAGCCTCATATCATTATATCCGATATTAAGATGCCCAATAAAAATGGTCTTGAAATGATGCAAGAGGCTAAGCAGATCTGTCCGCTCTGTTCTGTGATTTTCATTAGCGGCCATGATGAGTTTTCGTATGTGCAGAAGGCGTTAAAGCTTGGGGCGTTAGATTATATTTTAAAACCAATTGATCCAGTTTATTTGCAGGAGCGACTAAAGGAGATCATTGAATCGATTCAGACGCGTCAAGAAGAGCAATCTGCGTTGCAGATCTCTAAGAAAGCTCAGCTTAGGCAGTTCCTCCAGGGGATAATCCTTGGTAACGAGAGTCCTGTTCAAATACAACAGAATCCTTTGAGTCGTAGCGAGGAGATATTTCAGCGTTGGTTCTATATCTTAAGTTTTCAAATCGATCTCTATTACCACATAGCGGGTGAACGTTTTGAGCAAGATATGGACCTGCATCGCAGGGCATTTTACCATCTTGCCGATGTCTTTGATGCTAAGTCAGTCTATAGGATAAGTGAATCTCTCTCATCGTATGAGATTTGCTTATCAGGAAGTTCAAAAAGAGAGTTAAAGGAGAAGTTACAAAGAGGGATCCAATTAATACAGGGGAAGACTGAGACGCTAGGATTCACCGTAACAATCGGGGTGAGTAACCCCGTCTCTTCTTTGAATGATTTGCATGTTTGTTTTCATGATGCCCAAGACGCTCTAGAGTTGAAGTTCATGAAGGGTGGCAATGCTATATATCATACAAAAGATTACGAAGTGTATCGAAGCTCCTCATCTGGAGGGGGGCAGTATCTTCCCGATACCGAACCACTCATGCAGGCGATGAAAGCTGGTAATATTGCAGACGTGCGACGTGAGTTTCTCGTAATCAAGGAGAATTTGCTCAGTAGCGAAGATCCTAAGCGGACTTTCCATTGGTTATCGGCTGATGTTTTGCATCAGATTATCCAGATTTTGAGCGAACGGGGGTTTTCTATAGATGAGGTTTTCGACAATCCTCTTTCTGAGTGGGAACAGCTGGGTAAGAACCAGACAGTGACAGGATTTTCCAAGCAATTTATCGAAAGGCTTATCCGCATTACAGAGTATATCGCTTTGCGCAGGGATTATCATGCTTCTCAGATCTTGGATCAAGCGATCGGATATGTGAAGAAAAATTACCAAGATAGTTCCTTAAGTCTTGATGATGTTTCCACATCGGCCGGGATGAGTCGTTGCTATTTTGCGGTTATCTTTAAGCAACAAACTGGGAAGACTTTCAATCGTTATCTTACAGATCTGAGGATTAACAAAGCCAAAGATCTGATTCTTTATACCGATGAAAGAAGTTATGAGATTGGGCTAAAAGTTGGATATGATAATGCTTCCTATTTTAGCACTGTTTTTAAGAAGACTACTGGAATGAGTCCTACAGAGTACAAGAAGAGGTTTTCCTAAGATGAGTCTATCATTTCTTTTTCATGAAGATGTGCAGCGCATATTCAATAACTTCCATGCTCTCTTTGGAATAAGGATTGCTTTTTTCGCTCCTGATGGGAGGGAGTTAAAAGTAGGTAATAATGCGGGTAACTGTAGGTATTGCCAATCAATTAGGATGTGTCCGGGTGGAGCAGCTGCCTGTTATGATGAGGATAGGGCAGGAAGAATCTTAGCATACCAAAGAAAGAAGTTAGTTGTTTATACCTGCCATGCGGGGATGGTTGAGGTAGTAAAGCCGATTATACAGCAGGGGAACCTGCTCGGGTATGCCATGATTGGACAGATTAGGACTAATGAGCTTCCGGTTGTCTATTGGAGTAGTCGTTGGAACTCTCGTTATGAAGAGAGGCTCGAAGATATCTTTGTTACGCAACCGTTGATTGTTCAATCTCATCTGATGCAAATTATAGAGATGTTCTCTGATTTGATGGATTTACTTACTTCTGAGAATATGATTGATCATTCGGGTATCGACGTTCCTTCAAGACTTTCCGGATATATTCAACAACATATTGATGAGGTAATTCCTCTGGCAAGGGCTTCTTCAGTGATGAATCTCTCTGCATCCCGCCTTTCTCATTTAGTCAAAGAGCGTTATGGTATTAGTTATTCTGCTTTAGTCAGACGGCTAAAGATGGAGCAGGCTAGATTCCTTCTCTCCCATTATCAGTATATGACTATCGCTGAGGTAGCTTCTGCAATTGGATTTTCAGACCCGCAGTATTTTTCTAGGGTTTTTCGACAAGAGAGCGAAATGAGTCCTTCTGCCTATCGAAAACAACAGATTTCTCCACATTAATAGCAGATACAGTGCTCACACTCTCTGAGAAAAACTCCTTATACTGGTTACAGGTGAAGGTAGGAGGTCAATCATGGCAATGCGAAAACGAGAAGTAGTTAAGATGGTCTTAGATGGAAAAAGGCCACCTTATGTTCCATGGTCATTTAGATTTACATATGAAGCAATAGAGAAGTTAGAAGAACACTATGGTCCAGATTGGGAAGGAGAACTTGATAATCACTTTACTGAAGTAGGCAGCGACATCGGTTTTTTTGATGAATTAGAGGGGCATAGATTTAAAGACCTCTTTGGTGTTATCTGGGATAGAACTGTTGAAAAAGATATTGGGCTACCAGAGGAGGTACTCCTTAAGGAACCAACTC
>JBBAEV010000031.1:0-9239 GCA_041655735.1 Bacilli bacterium
AGGCAATTCAGTCTGGAATAGAATCAGATGAATACTTTGGAGTGGCAGAAGGTATAAAAGAAGAAGGTTCATACCTTGGGTTGAAATTCAAGACAGCCAATCATTTCATAGATCGCTCAAACTACTTGCTTACCGTTGATGAGGCTAAAAGGGTAATTCAAGAGAAAATCAAAAAGGACGAAGAAACTAGCTATCCAGATCAAGCTGATCAACCGGGAGGAGTCTCTGAAGATCATACGCCAGGAGATTTATTCAATCCCCCCTCCATAAAAGATCTACAGAGCCTAAAAGGTCCAACACATTTTTACCTTTCCACCAAACTGGACACAACGCGTTATATCCGGGATATCGGAAAATTGAACGAAGAAGTTCTTAATCACCTGCTGAGCTTTAATGGTAATAAGGTTGATATCAGATTGGATGTTCAGATTGACTTCAAAGAAGAAGTCCCCAGTGATATTATCCGAACGGTTACAGAGAACTGCAGAACTCTTAAAGTGGAGGATTCGGGTTTTGAATAACAAGTAATTTTCTTCAGAACAGACATTCTAACTAATAGATCTATCATTAGAATTTGTTCTGAAGATAACAATTATATAGGAGCGTTGTATGATGACAACTCAAGATTCTAATGTATATGCTCAAAGCATAATCGATTTTCTTGAACGAGCTCCTTTAAATATTAAGAACTCACTGTTAATATTCAAAGGATTTCAATTCAGCCACTATGAAGAGCTCTCTAAAAATGGCATTCCGCATATTTCGTCAGAATGGGGAAATAATATTAGCGATGAATATTTCAATGCAGAACAGGTACTTAAAAGATTCTTAGCATCAACTACCAGTTCATGGGCTTTGTATGAAGAATTCATCATTTTAACGAATACATTAAATGACCTTTCAATGTTTGAAAATCACCTATTGATTGTAGAAAATAATATTTATGATGAATTTTATCCTATAATGAAGTGGGATTCCTTAGACAACGAGACAATTATTAAAACATTAGAGGATGAGAATTTTCAGTCAGCAATCGGCTGGATGCGGAATGTTTACTCTGATTATAAGTTAGAAAACGAGACATTATTCATCTCATATATAAATAGACACTTTAAGATTGATACAAAGATTGAAATTCCAGTCATCGGTTTATATCCTAGGTCAGAATTGGGTACAAATGAATTCCTTGACCTTGAGAGTGTTGAACTATCCTCGTTACCAAATGTTTGCTATCAGCTAGAGATTGGCCAACTACAGCATAAAAAGTTTTTGCTACATGACGATGGATCTCCTTCGATGAGAGAAAGAATTCAATACATAAATTCATTGGGGAAATATTTTGATGTATTGTTATTTTGTAATCCATCATCGCATAGAAAAATTCTTGAAGAAGATAAGCATCTTAAGATACTAAAAAAATATTGGGGTGATGCAGCTAAATTTAAAAAAGGTAAGTTTTATGAAAATCCAGCGATATCTACACGAGTAGTAGATATTTCACAAGGTCACATCGTATCAGATGTAATTTTACAATCAGAGAGCGCCTTGACGACAAAAGACTCGAAATATTCAGATATTATTGTTACTGCACCAACAGGAGCTGGTAAATCAATATTTTTTCAGATTCCAGCGATCTATCTTCATGAAAAATTTAATGCAATCACATTGGTTGTTTCTCCTTTAGTAGCGCTGATGATCGATCAAGTAAATGAACTGGAAGAGCGTAACATACGAATTGGAACGTATCTCAACTCCTCAATAACATTCGAAGAACGACAATCTAGAATAGAAAGAATAAGGGTTGGCGAATTTTCGTTGATCTACCTTGCGCCGGAGTTATTGTTATCCTACGATGTTCGGTCTTTGATTGGAGGTAGAACGATTGGATTGTTAGTAGTAGATGAAGCACATCTAGTTACAACTTGGGGACGAGACTTCCGAGTTGATTATTGGTTCCTAGGTGACCACATTGAGAAAATCCGAAAAGGAAATTATAAGAATAAATTGGATGCTAGACCTTTCCCCGTTTTATGTTTGACTGCTACCGCGGTCTTTGGTGGAAATGACGATGTTGTCGGTGATTTACAAAATAGTTTACATTTGGCTTGTTATTCAGACCATCTTTACATCGGTTATGTGAGAAGAGATAACATTGTTTTTGAAATTAGACATCCCTCAAAAGTTAAACATTCAGATAAGGAAGAGAAGGTTCGTTTAGCAGCTGATGCAATTCATAATTTTATCTCAAAGAATCAAAAGACAATAATATACTTTCCTTATAAATCACAAATTGAAGACGTAATTCTACATATACAAAATTCTGACCACTCAAAGGATCTTAATCTTATTGAAAAATATTATAGTGGAAACATGTCCTCTATTGAAAAAAACGAAGCGTACATTAAATTCCGAAAAAATGAATCATTAGTAATGCTTGCAACTAAAGCTTTCGGGATGGGTGTGAATATTCATGATATTGAAAATGTATATCACTATGCTCCAACTGGTACATTGTCAGATTATGTCCAAGAAGTCGGAAGAGCAGCAAGACAACTCCCATCAGGTAAAGCGATTACAGATTATCTTAAATCTGATATGCATTATGCACGAACACTTTGGGGTCTCTCTGGACTAAGGCATTACCAGATCCAAGCAATAATGAGAAAATTGTACTCTTTGTTCGAGGAGAATAGACGAAGAAATATACTTTTTACACCAGATACCTTTGGATATCTATTTGATGATTCTGAAGTTGATACGAAGGTTAAAAGCGGGCTTATGTTATTAAGCACTGATCTCCTCGATAAATATCATTTTAATGTACTTAGTGTCCGACCAAAAAACTTATTCACAAAACAGTTTATTATTGTACCTTTTGCCATCGAGAAAAAATTTCTTGCAGATTATGGGACGTACTGTTCTAAAGTAAGAGATTGTTTCCCTCTCACTATGAAAGATTACGGAAAGAAAGGCCAGGTTGAAGAAACAAAAATTATTAAGTCTGGAGATGTATTTGAAATTGACCTAAGTGAATTATGGCAATCTAAATTCGAAAACTCTACTTTTGCGAAATTTAAATATGACTTTTTTTCTGGTAATCTTTTTTCTTACGGTAAAAAAAAGATTGTACCTAATGTAAGATTATCTATTCGTTATGAGAAAAGTTATTCTGATGTCAAAGGAAATTTTTCAAAATTAACTATCGCCTTACAGGACACATTCAATGATATAAAAAGGACGTACGGTGGGAAAAATTTTAAATTCTCTAGCTTTGTCGAGATTTTCCTTTCTCACTACAATAAAAAAATCAGAAAAGAATATATACAAATGCTCTTGGATCTATTTTGCTTTAATTCTGTAGATTTTACATATACTCCTCCTGAAGAATGGAAGTTTGTAGTTAGAAAAAAATCGTCTGAGGAATCAGCTCTAGCCAGTAATGAATACGCGATCAGAGGCAACAAGGTAGGCTATGTATCATCCAATCTACAACGATACCTAAGTGTAGCAGAACCAAATCTCGACTCAAAAACTCATGTTGTCTATCTTGGGCTCCCTCAAAATAGTGATGGGCAATCATTTCACCAATTACTTGCTTCTATGTTGCAGTTATTTGATATGGCCTCTTATGAAATTTCTGGAGGTAAAAATCCTGCTATTTTTGTCAGAATCAATGATCCACTTAAACTTAGGAGATTAATCGACGCTGAAAAAGATTATAGAAACAATGTACTTACAGGTATTGAAGCAAGACATAAGCGATCAATCAACATCATGAATCATTTCATGAAAGAAAGCTTTGACAATGAAATTCGATGGGGAGTTATTGAAGACTATTTCCTTGGAAAAGATATGTTAGTAGATCAAAAACTGGGAATTCTCAAAGATGTTTAGAATATGCTAAGGAGGTTCCAAAATTTCAAGAATTGATGCTCTACATATCCCATATTTACTAATTATAGTAATGATTCTCAAAATACAGATGAAGTTACAGATGGACTGGGGAACACAGATAGACCCACACAAACAGGTAAAAACTTACTCTTGATTTAAGTAATTATTTGGCATATTATTATCAACAAGAGAAAACGTCCGTTAATAAAGTATGGCTTCCTCATAACCCGGAGGTCACAGGTTCGAGTCCTGTCCCTGCTAAAGGAAGCCACCAGAGAAATCTGGTGGTTTTTCATTTATAGGGTCCAAAAGAATTATCTGCAGGGTGGATTTCTCATAGATGTTTCTGAATATTACGCACCCCTTCCGTTACTTTGAAATTAATAATCTTTTCTAAATCTCCTACCAAAAATAATAATAACTAAACACCAGTGGCAGGTCTCATCATTTCAGAGAACTGCATAATAGCCACACACCAACAAAATAGTATCTAAATAACACTATCTTGATTGGAGATTATTTCATCATTACTACTAGATTTTACCAAACCGTCGATTCTACTTTGATGGTTTTGAATTAAATCGATAACTTTACATTGACGGTATGTCTAAATCAATTCACTAGGCCAGTAGAAGGTTGGAGATGAATATTCGGTAGATAATACGTGTAGTAGGTTTACGAAATTATAGTTTTTATCTTTTTTCAATCTGATTAGAACAAGTAGCACATTCTGCGGGTTTAGCAACAAATTCTTTTGATTTAGTAGCTTCAACACTGGTAAACTGCGTTGCGCAGGCCATCATCTGGAAGATACAAGGCATGGTTAGGGTACAATTTACCTGAGTCCCCTCTTTTTGCATTTCTATTACACCGACACTTTTGAGCAGAGAGAGGTGCTTAGATGCGGTTGGGTTAGTCAAACCCAGATGGGCGGCTATTTCGCAAACACACCACGATCTTTCACTCAACTCTTCAATCATAGCAAGGCGAGCGGGGTGACCCAGCACACGAAATAATTTTGCCATGTCTTCAAACTGCTCTACTTTATTTTGGTTCATACACTGAATGTTGCAATATTTGGAAACTTTGTCAAGGTTTCCTATTGACATTTAAGAGAGATGTTTCCATTATTGGAAACAATATTAGAGTTTCCACAATTGGAAACATGAGGAGATATATTATGGTTATCCAAATACTTGGAACAGGCTGCCCTAAATGCAAAACTCTTGAAGCTAATGCACGTCAAGCTATCGAAGCTGGCAAGATTGATGCCACTATTGAAAAGGTAACTGAGATAGATAAAATAATGGAGATGGGCGTTATGATAACTCCAGCTCTTGCCATCGATGGAGATGTAAAAGTTTCAGGCAAGGTTCTTAATAAAAACCAGATCTTAGCTTTAATTCAAGGGAATTAACGATGGCTGTAAAAGACCTTTCTTCAAACAAGAAACTCCTTATTATTGCAGGAGTCTTCCTTACCATCTTCTTTATACCATTTACCAACCCTAGAGTCGCTAATGCAGTACAGGAAGCATTTCTCATGCTCTCTGATTATGCTCACGAGCATGTGTTGCTCTGCGTTGTCCCTGCTCTATTCATCGCCGGAGCCATCGTAGTATTTCTCAACCAACAGGCGGTCATGAAATACCTCGGACCTAAATTGAATAAGTTAGTGGCCTATTCGGTCGCTTCGGTTTCGGGGGCAATCCTAGCAGTATGTTCCTGTACAGTACTCCCGTTGTTCAAAGGAATCTACAAAAAAGGGGCTGGCTTAGGGCCCGCCGTTGCGTTCCTCTATTCTGGACCAGCCATTAATATTCTAGCCATAATTCTTTCTTATAAGGTATTTGGTTGGAAACTGGGTGCCAGTAGGATGATTGGTGCAATCATCTTTGCCTTTGTTATCGGCTTAATAATGCAGGCACTCTTTTACAAAGAAGATGAACAAAGGCTTGCTGATGAGAGACTCTTTAAAGATACCAGCGGCCCTGAGGCACGCACACTGGGCCAAATGGTTCTCTTTATGGTCTCCATGATTGGCATCCTCGTCTTCCTCAACTGGGCACCCTCTAGTGGCGCTAGTTCTTTGTGGGATTTCTTCTATCGAGCAAAATATTGGATTACGGGAGCCTTTGGATTAATCTTAATGTATGCCTTAATTCGCTGGTTCTCCAAAGATGATCTAATTGAATGGGGAGGCTCTACTAGAGATTTTGCTCTCCAGATTCTGCCGTTACTCTTTGGAGGTGTGCTAGTAGCAGGTTTTCTATTAGGAAGGCCAGGTCATGAGGCCTTAATTCCCTCTCAGTGGGTTGAATCTTTAGTCGGTGGTAACTCAGTCCTAGCCAATCTCTTTGCCTCTATTGCCGGTGCTTTTATGTACTTTGCTACCCTCACCGAAATTCCCATTGTCCAAGGCTTACTTGGTGCAGGGATGGGACAAGGACCTGCTTTGGCTCTCCTACTTGCCGGTCCTAGCTTATCGCTTCCTTCAATGTTGGTTATTGGCAGTGAGCTTGGATTTAAGAAAACTGCCGTCTATGTTATTCTGGTTGTGGTCTTTTCAACTTTTGCCGGAGTTTTATACGGAATGGTTGCTTAAAGCGGTTTACACTACGAATTGTTTGTTCGCCAGTGAGAACCAAAGGGAGTGCAATGGCTGACCATAATCATACCCATGATAAAGATCGTAACCTACCAGGGAAAAAGATACCAAACGTACCTATGGTTATAAACGTGCAGAAATTCTAGCTGCTTTTATCAACTCATCGATACTTCTCGCCATTACATTCTTTCTCATAATTGAGGCTATAAAAAGATTTCAAAATCCCACAAGTATTGATGGGACTATGATGATGATTGTGGCCGCAATTGGCCTTGTAGCAAATGTTTTTTCAATGATTCTTTTAGAACGAGACTCCCATGGAAATCTTAATATACGGTCTTCATATTTGCACCTTCTTGGAGACGCCATCCGGCCGTTGGATCAATCTTCATCTGCAAGTTGGCATAAGTCTCATTGCATGCCAAGTAGTAGTAGGAGCGCCTCATTTCGGGCAAAAAAGATTCTCCTCTGATTGTTAATATGGAGACTGTTCTGTCCTTTGTTTCTAAAAATAATTTGGGCATAAAACACTTTGTGTTTGTAAGATAGGGCACCTTAGAGTGTAAAGGTTAGATGAAAAAATGTAGTTATATGTAGCAAGATGGATTCAAGGAACGACAGTAACCAAGGATCAGGATTATGAGGCCCATGACGAACCTCTAGTTCTCTCAGACACGGAATTGTCAATTCTTAAAGCCTGCCAGAACACACCACTTGGGACTCAAGAACTATTAGTTCACCTTGGGTATAAGACGAGAACTGGTAATTTCAAGAAAGCTCTGGCAAGTCTGGAGAATGAGTTAAATTTTATTGAAAAAACGCTCCCTGATGCTGTGCAAAGTAAAAACCAAAAATACCGTCTAACAGAAAAGGGAAAACATATGCTGAAAAAATTAAAAGGCTCTTCAGTGTAATAAATCTTTAATAAAGGGTGTATATTTGTACTGAAATCCTGTTCGAGTTTTATACATATCACCTGGCAAAAAACCTTAACACCTACCTTTATCAAAACTTCATAGAGAGAGATTGCGCTATATTTACTAGAGAAAACTACACATTCGACATATGAAGGACTTAAAGAAATCATATAACGTCAAAATTAGCCCAATTATTCAAATACCCAACAGAATAACAAAATCAGTATCTATATCGATGCTGACGTACTTGATCATCACAAGTCCAAAGGCAAAGGATATCAAACCAAGATCAATCGGGTATTGTGGCAAGGTATGCTCAAGGAAACAGTCCCTGCCTACGGCAAGGGGAACAATTTGAGCAATGCCAATGCTGGCCATAGGGCCTTCTCTGGGGCCAGTTTTTTTAACCATACCTCATAATCATGATGCAACCCTGATTCGTCATCGTTGATGAATACGCTTGCGGTAATGTGCATCGCATTGACTTATAATACCCGCATACATCTAGGGAACCTGTCTTACAACAGATTCCCTAGTATTACTCTTTGTCTTTTCTCACTCTTTAATTTTCTAAATAATTACCTCTTTATAGGAAGTTTTTCTCCTTAAGATAATTTTCAGCCACTGCACGAGGAGATTGCCCCTCTACTGCAATACGGCTATTTAGAGTTTGCAGAATTTCAAGGCTTAAGCTTTTGAAAATTGGTTCGAGAATGGCCGCTACTTCAGGGTATTTTGTTAACACCTCTTTCCTAATTATGGGCGCTGGAGCATATACGGGCTGAATATTTTTAGTATCTATGAGCACTTTTAAGCCGAGTGCTGCTAGTTGTCCATCAGTCCCGTAGGCCATCGCAGCATTAACATTTTCCTGTCCTGAGGCTGCGGCTTGTTCAGTCAGCGTGGTATTCCCTCCTGCGAAGACTAGAAGCTGTTTATTAGTGAGGCTAAATCCATACCCTGCTTCAAAACTAGGTAAGGCAGCTTCACTTGAAACAAACTCTTCACTGGCTGCAAGTTTGAAAGCTCCGCCAGCGTTGATATATGCGGCAAGATCCTCTAACGTTTCCAATGATTGAGAGACGGCTAAATCGTTTCTTATTGAAATTGCCCACGTATTGTTGGCTGGAGACGGAGTCAACCAAACAATATTATTAGCCTGTAAGTCCAACTCTGCCGCCTTTTTATAACCGGCTTGAAAATCTTTCCATAAATCGGCTTCTGTCTCACCAGAGAAGAAAAAATGGGCATTCCCTGTATATTCAGGGTAGATATCAATCTCTCCGGCAATTATTGCAGAACGGACAATTGGTGTGGTACCTGTCTGGGTTTTATCGATAACTGTAAACCCTGCATCCTCAAGAGCGAGAACTAGGATATTCCCTAATAGTGCACCTTCAGTATCAATTTTAGAACCAACTGTAATTTCTCCCTTAGTCGTAGCCTCTGCGCTTCCTCTAGCAAAAACTGGTATCGTTACAATGGTTACCATTGCTAAAAAAATAAGAACTCTTTTTATATGTAACTTCATGAAAATTCCTCCGTGTGAAGATTTCTTTTTGTACCGATACTAACTACATACCGGGGTATATCTATTTTTTCCCTTCTCCATTGTATTTCTGTACTGTGCCTTCTTTAAAATCATCAAAAATCCATGGTATTAACTCAGCCACAGTGGGATGGGGAATAACAGTTTCTTGAAGAACATGATAGCTCAATTTAGCTTGCATAGCTAAAGCCAGCATCCCAATGATTTCATCCCCGCCTACCCCAAAAACCGCTGCACCAAGGATGGTATCATCACGTTTGTCGACTAGGACC
>JBBAEV010000032.1:0-9075 GCA_041655735.1 Bacilli bacterium
TAGTTTTAAGAAGGTGTAGAATAGATTTTCATCTTGAATAGCTGTGATTTGCTTAACGTCCTTCTGGATATAAGTACTAATGTAGTTTTGGTAATAGTGGTAGCTAGAAGCAATATCGGATGCGAATAATTTTGGGTAACAGCCCCGCAAAAGTAAGGTGTCCCGGTCTGGTATGGTGTAGCCAAAGCTTGCCATTTCCTCAAGAGACAATGGAAGTACTTGGAAAATTGCAGTCCGTCCAGCTAGAGATTGTGCAATATGCCCTTTAATATGGATTTCTTGGCTTCCCGTAACAACAAACTATTTAGCCTTCTGTCCGGATTGATCCGCCAAAACTTGAATTTTGCGCAAGAGCCCTGGAACTCTTTGGATCTCATCTATGATGATTGGTGCTTTGTACATTTTGAAGAACTCGTCAACAGATTCCTTCGCCAGTTGATACGTCTTTGCTTCCTCTAAGTCTACAAGGAGTAGTCTGGGTAGAGATGCCGCACTAATGAAGTTTTCCCTGATTGCCTCGGACCTGTCACTGTTATTACGGGGTAGTCGTTTTCTAGCTCTCGAATAATCCCTTCAATGTTTCGTTGGAAGTACATAGCTCCTCCTCTTGTAGATAACAATAATACATTCTACGGGAGATTGCACATCGATATTGCAATCTCCCGTAGAAGGGAGGGGGGGGACAGTAAGAAAGCTCTCTGCGTTACAAGGAGCTTATTTTGGGCCAGAAAGATTTGGGAGTTTGGGCCGGGTTAATGTACTGATAATCAGATAAAGGGGATTGGTATCAATAGTAAGCTCGTTTTAGACCGATAACTGACGCTCATCAATGTCAAAAGCTTTTGCTACTTTCTTTTGTGTAGATTTTCTAGGGTGCTTGGCATTTTCTATCTGTGAATAAGCAGCTTGAGAGATGTTCATGCGGTGGGCTACTTCCTCCTGGGTGAGTGAAAGGTGTTTGCGCCATGCAGCGATGATCGTCATCTCTTCAAGCAGATGCATTTTAACCACAGTGTTCGGTATTGTTACCTGTTGGTCAGTATTAGTTTGTTCTAGCAATTGTTGAAACTCTTCCACTGGTACGAGAAAATACTGTGTTTTTCCATCGGAGCCAACGATTCTGCTGTATTTAGTATGTTTGCTCATCACGTTTCTTTACCTCCTCGATACTAATAACCTCTACGTATTCATGCACATTGAATAGCACTCGATAATTTCCTACTCGCATTCGATAATCGTATTGATGATTGACTAATTTTTTGATATTAGGTTTCTCTTCCAATCCTATTTCTAAAGAGTCAATCTGTGTAAAAATTCTCATTTTGTCTGGCTTTGGTATTTTTTTCATTTGCTTAACAGCTACCAATTTCTATTCAATTTGCATATTATTAATATAAGTTGAATATAAGTAAAAGTCAATATATATACTTATATTATAATGGAAAATCAGATAATACTCATATTTGGGTAATATTCCTGTTAGGGAAGGTCCCAGAAAAGGAAGCTTAAAGTGTTTTTGGCACAATCAGAAAGGTTATACGGTATTTGATTTTTCTTTGGGCTCAGAAGGAGTTGAACCTTCGACCCACGGATACACTATTAGCATGAAATGCATGAGAAATAATTGTTGTTTGTGATCAGGTGAATTGAAATGGATAAAGGCTTCTTCCTAGAACCTTCAGTTTTATAGAGCCCTCATAAAATACTTTACTGAGCATGCGAGTACGAAATTTTGGAACTTGAAGACAATATGGGGGCATGTTATGCTCAACTCTGAATTAGGAGGAGCACATGTCCACGAGTTTAGCCGAGAAAGCACTGGAAATTATGTTAGAGTTGATTGCAATCGATTCCCCTACCGGGCACGAAGAAAACATCCGTCTTGATCTCATCAAACGTTTAGACGCTCTGAGTATAGTGGTTGAAACCGATACTGCAGGAAATCTTCTCGGTCGCTTAGCTGCCACAAAAGGGTATGAACAAACACCAGCTCTCCTGATCAATTGCCATATGGACACTGTTCCGAATGCGGTGAATGTTAAACCTATCGTAGCCGATGGGTTTGTCCGGAGTGACGGGACAACAGCCTTGGGAGCAGACGATAAAGCAGGACTTGCTGTCACGCTCACAGCGCTCCATACTATCCAAGAAGAGAAATTACCGCACGGTCCCATCGTCATACTATTTACTGTTTCAGAAGAGGTGGGTTTAAATGGTGTTAAAGCTTTTGACACGGAAAAACTAGGTCCCATCGGTCGTGGATATACTCTCGATGACAGTGGGCCAGTTGGAAGTGCTATTTTAAGCGCTCCCTATAAAAGTAATGCCACGATTATATTTCATGGTAAAGCGGCCCATGCCGGCTCTTGCCCCGAGAAAGGAATTAGTGCTATCTCCTTAGCTGCACGGGCTATCGATCGAATGCAGTTGCTTCGCATCGATCATGAAACGACGGCTAATGTTGGCTCCATCCACGGTGGAAAGGTAAACAACATAGTGTGCGATTGCTGTAAAGTAAGGTTAGAAGTTCGTTCAGCGAGCAAAGAGCAGGTTAATGCACATCTGGCCCATATCGAGTCTTGTTGCATTAAGGCTGTCGATGATTTTGGTGGTTCTTACGATTTTAACCCGCAAGAGATTTATCCTGGTTATAAGATTGATGAAGAGACACCACAACTTTTAGCTTTTAAAGCAATCTGTGATAAATTAAACATTCCCTATGCGGTGCGCTCCTCGGGAGGTGCCAGTGATGCGAACATCCTCCGGAATAAAGGAATTCCCATTATTCCCTTAGCATTAGGCTACGAAGGGGCACATACTTTTGAAGAATCTATTGCTATCCAAGAATTAGAAAATATCACAAAACTCCTGATTACATTGTGCGAACCACAATAAAAGAGAAAAGTCCAAGGAGTATGATTAAAAGGGTTTCGGTTCTTGGTATAAAGAGCAAATAGACTATCATTGTGTCACCCCTGACAAACCAGTTGAAGTAGCTGACCTTATGCTAATCGCCACCAAAAACTAACACATGGAACAAGTACTTATCGATATTTCTCATCACGTAGAGGACCCGATACTATTATCCTTTTGCTCTTCAATGGTATTGATAGTGACCGCTTTAGACTTCACACACCAAGGAACGCACATAGATTTTTCATGCGATAGTATGTGACCAAATTTTACCGTTGGTGATAAAACTGTATAACTGTGTTACACTAATTATCGTGTGTTAGACAATCTACTTACATTAATATTGGAGATTGAAATACTAACTTGTATGATAAAAAAAGATAATTTTCTTAGATTTTACAATGGATTAATTTGCTCTTTAAAAAATAATAAAACTTTAATTTTATTGGTTAACGCTACTACAAATAATCACATAAATGTTAACCAATATAAACATATAACAACAGATATTTCTAAAAATAAATTAGCAGGAGCAACCCGATTAACATTATGTTACTAGAAATGTTGCATCTTATATGGGGGGAGAGTTTTGAAAATTAAAAAAATGGCTACAGCGGGAACATTAGAATCTAGCGATATTTTAATTACTGTAGAAAATGATGATAGCAATGGAATTCATATTCATCTAGAAAGTCCAGTAAAAAAACAATTTGGAGACCAAATTAAGCAGGTTATAAGGGATACCGCGAAATTTATAGGTGTTGAAAATGCAAAAATTACAGCAATAGATCAGGGGGCTCTAGATTGTGTCATAAAAGCTAGAACCTCAACAGCTTTATATAGAGCTTGTGAATCAGTTGATTATAAGTGGGAGAAGAAATAATGGGAGAGAGATTAAGAAGGACCATGATGTTTGTCCCAGGAAATAATCCAGGAATGGTTAAGGATGCCTATATTTATAAATGCGATAGCATAATGTTCGATTTAGAGGATTCGGTTTTATTATCTGAAAAAGATGCAGCTAGATATTTAGTTTATAATTCACTTAGGGCGATAGACTATGGTAATAAGGAGCTTGTAGTTAGGATAAATAATCCTAGAAGTGAATGTGGGATTATGGATATAAAGGCCATGGTTGCTTCAAAAATAGATGTAATTAGATTGCCTAAAACTGAAAATGTTGAAGATGTATTAATTTGTGAAAGTGAGATAGCAAAAGCTGAAGAACAGTTTAATATTGAAAAAGGTTCCATAAAAATGATGGCTGCTATTGAAAGTGCAGAGGGTGTATTGAATGCTAGAGAGATTGCTAAAGCTTCTAAAAGACTTATTGCAATAGCCTTTGGCGCTGAAGATTATGTAACTGATTTAAAGACGACAAGATATGAAGATGGGGTGGAATTGATGTTTGCTAGATCAATGATTTTGCATGCTGCTAGAGCTGCAAAAATAGATGCTTTAGATACAGTTTATTCTGATTTAAATAATGAAGAAGGCTTAAGAAAAGAGGTTTTACTCATTAAAAAATTAGGATTTGATGGGAAATCAATTATTAACCCTCGTCAGATTGACCCTATAGTTGAAATTTTTACACCTACAAAAAAAGAAATCGAAAAAGCTTTAGAAATAATGGATGCAATTGAAGACGCCGAAAGCAAGAAAAGTGGAGTAATATCTTTACGTGGTAAAATGATTGATATGCCTATTGTTTTACGTGCTCAACGAACAATTCAATTAGCAAAAGCTGCACGAGTACTGTAACGTAGGAGGACGAAATGATAACGAGGAATATAGATAACCTTCCAAAATTTGGTAAATTAGATGGAATTCATCCTTTGTTCACAAATGAAAAAATTTATAAGGATATTAAATCTTGTAAAGAGAGAGAAGAGTTTGAATCAAAAGTATTATACAGTATTGAAGAGGCTATTGATAAAGCAAAATTAAAAGATGGTATGACAATATCATTTCATCACCATTTTAGAGATGGAGATTTTGTATTAAATAAAGTAATGGATGTAATAGCAAAAAAAGGGATTAAAGATTTAACCTTGGCTGCTTCCTCATTGTTAAGTGTACACGCTCCATTAGTTGGACATTTGAAAAGTGGTGTTGTTACAAGAATAGAAACGAGTGGTATGAGAGGAGAGTTAGCCGATGCTGTTTCTACAGGACTTTTAGATATACCTGTAGTATTTAGATCTCATGGTGGAAGAGCTTATGCTATTAAAAATGGTGATATAAAAATAGATGTAGCCTTTCTTGGCGCACCCTCTTGTGATTCATTTGGTAACGCAAATGGTTATTCTAGAGAGCACGATAATGGTATAATTTGTGGGTCTCTTGGATATGCTAAGACAGATGCCCTATACGCAGGCTGTGTTGTTGTTTTGACAGATAATCTTGTACCATTTCCTAACGTTCCTGCCGGAATTTCCCAAAGTGATGTTGATTATGTGGTAAAAGTAGATGCAATTGGAGATCCTAATGGCATAATGAGTGGAGCAACCCGTTTCACTAAAAATCCTAAAGAATTGTTGATTGCTGAAACTACCGCAGAAGTTATTGAGCATAGCGGAGTCTTTACAGATGGATTTTCTTTTCAAATAGGAAGTGGTGGAGCTTCTCTTGCTACAGCAAGATTTTTAAAAGAGAAAATGCTTAAAAAGAATATCAAAGCTGATTTTGTTTTAGGTGGCATAACTGGTGAAATAGTTAAATTACATGAAGAGGGCTTAATAAAAAAGATATTAGATGTTCAGTCTTTTGATTTAGAAGCTGCAAATAGTCTGAAAAATAATAGATTCCATCAACAGATTTCGGCATATTATTATGCTAGTCCGAATAATCTTGGAACTGCGGTTAACCAATTAGATGTTGTAGTTCTTTCTGCCTTAGAAGTTGATGTTAACTTTAATGTTAATGTGTTAACAGGATCTGATGGTAGTATTATAGGGGCTATTGGAGGACATCAAGATACTGCGGCTGGAGCTTCAGTTTCTATTGTTGTTTGTCCTCTAACAAGAGGCAGAATTGCAAGTGTTGTTGATGTGGTTAATACGGTAGTAACTCCAGGTAAAACTATCGATATAATAGTGACGGATCAAGGAGTTGCGATTAATCCAAATAGAAAAGACTTGATTGAACGGTTGAGTAAAATTGATATTAATTTGACTACAATCGAAAAGTTAAGGGATAAAGCTGTGAGCTTAGTTGGTAAAGCCAAATCAATAGAGTACACAGATAAAGTTGTAGGAATTGTAACTTATCGAGATGGTTCAATCATTGATTTAATTTATCAAGTGAAAGAATCAATTGACCAAATTTATTAGGTGAACTAGGGTTAATTTTAGTGTAACCCAGCTTTATCATCAGATACGTAACAAAGATAGAGAGAACTTGATTATAATAATTATAGGCATTAGCGTTAATAATGAAGTATAAAGAATATAGATTTTCACCTTCTGTTAATTTAGAAGACATATTAGCTGCTCGTGACTTCAGGACTACTATGCAAAAAGATCTTATAGAAAAGTACCAATTGCCATTAGTTGTTTTTACGTTAAATATAGCAGGTCCTGTTAAAGTTTTTGACTTAACCAGACGAACCTTTTATGAGGGAATGTCTATGATAAAGGAAAAACTTTTTGTAAATAATTTTAGTATTTTCAAAGAAGCTATCTATGAAAAAATAACAGGCTATGAGGCTTATTTATTACTTGATGGTGATGCAAACAACATTAAATACTCATTATTAGAAGTGGAAGAAGATACTAGTTTAGGTAGATTGTTTGATATCGATGTATTCGATATTACTGGGGATAAGTTATGTAGGACTAATTATAATAAATCTTTTAGGAAATGCTTAATTTGTGATAATGTAGCTTTTGAATGTGGCCGTAGTAGAAAACATAGCGTTGATGAAGTTTTAGAGAAAGAAATTGAAATAATGCTTGATTATTTTAATCAAAAATATGCCACTAAATTATCCCAAATTGCTTTAAAGTCGTTACTATATGAAATAAACACTACACCAAAACCTGGTTTAGTAGATTTGAATAATAATGGAGCTCATACTGATTTAACTGTATATTTATTGCAAAAAAGTGCAATATGCTTAGAACCTTTTTTCAAGAAGTTTGTGTATGTAGGAATCAATAATAAAGAAGAAAAACTCAGTAATATTTTGCCAAAATTGAGAATTTTAGGTAAAAGCGCAGAATATCGTATGTTTAAAACTACGAAAAATATAAACACTCATAAAGGGGCTATTTTTATCTTTTCCATTGTTTTATGCTCACTTGGATGGTTGTATGCAAATAATATTGCATATAGTAGGGAAGGAATAGAGAAGACAATAAAAGAATTGAGCACTAACATCCTAAATGATTTTTCGTACATATCACGAAAGAAGCACGTAACTCATGGAGAAGAAGTTTTTATAAAATATAATATTCTAGGGATTAGAGGTGAGGCTGCCAGTGGATTTCATTCTCTATTCACCTCTTTTATAACTTGTTTGAATAATCAATTGCAGAAGCATTCATTTAATGATAGTGGCGTATATACGCTACTAAACATAATAATGGGTATAGATGATACAAATATGATTAGTAGAAGTGATTATGAAACAGTTACATATTTTAAAGAAGAGATACATAATGCAATGAGTAGAGAAACTATAGATATTATAAATTTTGCGTCTAATTTAGATAAAGAGTTTATACATAAAGGGATTAGTGCAGGAGGAAGTGCTGATTTACTAGCCTTAACCTATTTTATATATTTTTATGAACGTGAAGTTGATGTAAATTTAGATAGAATGAAATCATAAGTGGAGCTAGGTACAAAATCTTTTATTTTTTGAAAATCATTGTTTTCAATATATTTTCGAACGGTACTTGCTGAAATTATTGAACTTCCTACTTTTTTCCTCTCGAGTATTATTAGTGCTACAGTAGAATTTGTTAGAGCTTTAATTAATTCATTATTATAGGCATTAGTTACCAAATCATTACTTTCTGTACCTACAAAGCGATGAGTTATATGTAATAGGGGTACTATTTTTTTCAGAAAAATTGCTATATCAAGATTACAATTAATTATAGAAGTTTGTTTTTTGTCTTTTATAAAATATGTTGGGAAGGTAAGTGGAGATAAGATATATTCTTTTGCATAATGGACAATAATATTTTTAAAATCTTTTAAGCCTTCTTTAACTAAGAATACTCTTTCAGCTTCATTAAAGAATTCATTTGATCCGCTTAAGATGAAAATATGGAGTACATCACATTGTTTAGAAGCTTCACCTATTAAATATAAATGACCATTAGTGAATGGGTTACAGTTGGCGATGATGCATCCTATTGTATTTGCTTGGATGTTATTTTTAGCTATAAAATGATTAGTATCGGTTTTTATGGTATCTAAATAATCATTAAAGCCATTTTTAACGTTTTCCATTAATAAGACATTCTGAGTTTTTTCAATGGTATAAAAACCAAGACCGTTAAACATTTTTTCATGTAAAGGTTTTGTATATACGAATAATTTTCTAATTCCATTTTGAGCTGCCTTGCTAATTAACTGAGAGACGATGTTTGCCGCAAGGCCTTCATCTCTATGTTGATCGGAAACAGCCAAGCATTTAATAATGTTATTATCTAATGATCCAGTTGCTATGATAGTATCATCAGTATCTGTGAGTGTTACACTAAAGGTTATGTGATCATCATAATCTAAATGTTGGCTTTTTAAGAAATCTATAAGTTTTGGAAGGCTTTTATTTTTTTCATGTAAATTAGTATGTATGTTATATAAATTTCCCAATATACAGTCCTTTAAAAGGTGTTGTTCCTTTCAATTATAGCTATTGTTAATCATAGTGGTTTAATTATCTAAAAAGCAAGTATACCTTGCTACCGGCATTGGCGTGAGAGTTTCTACATAAAGGGCCGGGATCACTTCAACACACCCTCACAGAGTAATGCATACATGCCGGCTTTCAGAGCCTTCATCGGAGGAAACTATGAGAAAGGAGACATCAGGTTGCTCACCGACGGGGAGTCTGTTATTAATGTAGATTCTCGAAAAACTGATGGTAGGTAATACTTGCTAAAGGGGAGGAAAAGCCCTATAATCTACGCATTATATGCGGAGATT
>JBBAEV010000033.1:0-8685 GCA_041655735.1 Bacilli bacterium
AATAGCCTTGCCCAATCCCCTTCTCCCCTTAAAAAATCATAATATGATTTTGTCCATAAATAAAATGCTTCTTGTGATGTAGGCTTACTTGCTATTATACCAAAATCGATTAATGCTATTTTATTTTTTGGAAGTAAAATAATATTACCTGGATGCGGATCGCCAAAAATATAATCTGTAGTCATTGCTGTACGTAAGGCTTCACCTCCAGCTATTGCTATTTGTGCCCAAACATCAGAACCAGTTAAACTATAAGCTACTGATGATAACTTATCATCAGATTTTATGTTAGAAATTAAATCTGCTAGTGTTGGTCCCTCAATATAATCTTGAACAATTACATTTCTATTACAAAATTCATCATATGCTTTAGGAATTATTACATGAGGATGTTTTTTATATAAATTATAAAAATAGTGCATATTAGATACTTCTCTTTCATAATCAGTTTCTAATAAACAAATACGGCTGAATTCATCAAAAGCCATTTTATAATTAATTACACTATTAGGTAAAAAGCGACCAAACATATTAATTAACTTTCTTAATTTTATTAAATCTGTTTTTAACGTGCCACCAATACTAGGACGCAATACTTTTATCGCAACTATTTCTCCCGTTTTTAACTTCCCTTTATAAAGCTGCGCAAATGATCCACAAGCAAAAGGTTCCTCCTCAACACTTGAAAACCCTTCCTTTTTTGATAAATAATTATGGATATTAATTGGTTCGGTCTGTACTTTATTAAATACCTCAAACTCTTTTGGACCTCCCCAGCCATTCATAAAATCATGGTTAATACATAATACCTGTAAGAACTTAATATAAACTCCACCCAAGTGTTTTAATGCATAAAAGATAGTTCTTTTATACGCATAATCTTTATTAATTATATTACTAAAATATATTCTACTTAATCGCCCTATTAAAGGTAAAAATAATGTGCGGCTCATTTCTTACCTCCAAATCCAATTGTAAATAATATAACAGTCATAGTCAAAGCAACTAAAGGTAACATGATACTCCTTTGATTTAAAAAGATTACCATTAAAATTACAGCTATCCATATTGCTATTATACTAACTGAAACAAATGCATATTTCATAGGCAACACCTCAACCTTTATTTTGTATTTTTTACAACAGACTTTTCCTACTATTAACTTTATTATCCTAAAATTATTTTATTCTTACTTCAATTTTAGTCTATCATATTTTTATCATATATTACAACAAAAAAGTACCTAATAAGTCGCTCATTACATTTTATATTAAATAAAATTTAGTTATTTATTATTTAATTACTCCTAGATATTTTAAATCTATATGTTACCAAGATCATATTAATTCATATACTATATTGTATATTTAGGCAAATTAATAGAAAGGTGGTATTACTATGACAACTTATACAGTTATGCCAGGTGATAATATATGGAGTATTGCTAGAAAATATGGAATTAGCGTGAATGATTTATTAACTACTAATCCTCAAATTATAGATCCAACTCTTATTTTCCCAGGTCAAACAATTAACATTCCTAGCAATAATAATTCAACTTATATGATTGTACCGGGTGATACTTTATGGAGTATCGCCAGAAAATATGGAATTGGTGTAAATGATCTGTTAGCGGCTAATCCTCAAATTACAAATCCAGCCCGTATTTTTTCAGGTCAAACAATTAATATTCCAAAAGTTCCTAGTGAGCCCAGTGATATTAAAGCATTAGAAACAGAAGTAATTCGTTTAGTTAATACAGAAAGAACAAAAGTAGGGAGCCCACCACTTACACCAAACAATGAATTAAATCGTGTTGCTAGAATCAAATCAGAAGATTTTGTAAAGAACAATTATTTTTCTCATAACTCCCCTACTTATGGAACTCCATTTGATATGCTTAGATCGTTTGGAATTACATTTACTGCCGCTGGTGAAAACATTGCAAAAGGACAAAGAACAGCCCAAGAAGTTATGAATACATGGATGAATTCCTCAGGTCATAGAGCAAATATTCTAAATCCTACCTATAATCAAATTGGTGTAGGTGTTGCAAGGGATAATAATGGTAATTTATTATGGACCCAAATATTTATAAGAAGTTAATGAATATATAATTTTACAACATAAAACACATGAAAATCATGTGTTTTTATATGTTAAGTTTTCTAAACATTTAAATACTTTGATAAATAATCATAATATTGTAATTTACTAACATCAATTCTATCTAATCCATATCCATCCAGAAACATTTTTCTTTCTGACCCATTAAAGTAATATAAAATTATAGCAAGATCGTAATAAAAATCTCCTATATGTGATAATCCAAAATCAATAACATAATACTTATTGTTTTTATATATAATATTTTTCGGTCTAAAATCTCCATGAAGAAAATTAGTATTAATATTATTTGGTATATTATATTTAAGTTTATTAAGTAATTTTTTTGAATCTATTTCTTTGTCATTAATAACAAATTCTTCTTTATCTAATAAGTTGTTAGACATATTGTTATAAGCATTGTCTAATTCTATGTTTAAGTAATATAAAGGTTCCTTTGTATCATCTATTTTAAAATTATTTATTCTTTTTAAAAGTTTACCTAAATCAAATATAATTTGTTCTTTATTTTTATCTTCTTTTAATAAATCAATTAAGTTAATACCATCTATGTATCCCATTAAAATATATGAATAATCCTCTTTTTCAATATATTTGTACATTTTAGGTACATTTATATAACCTTTTATATTATTCATAATTTCATATTCTTTTTTCAATTCATTTTTTCTATTGGAATTTAAAGCTATTTTTAATACATACTTATTGTTATCTATCTCCAATAAATAAACCAAATTACAATTAGCATTATCTAACTTGTTAATTATTTTTATATCACTATAATCTTGTTTTAAATTAGTTATAATGTCATTTAAAATATTCATAGTTTCACCTTATCTCCATTATGCCACAAAAAAGTACCTCTCTAGGCACTCATTTAATTACATATTGGGTGAAGCTATTGTACCCTCAAACGAACATAAAACTAAATTTTTGTCCGGAAGCTTGATATCGCTGGTGCAGGGATTTGAACCATCGCATATGGTTACACTCAAACTACGTCCTTAGCAAGGACGCCTCTTTCAGCCTCTTGAGTACTACTCCATTGAATTCTAAGATATTACATTGTATAAAATTTTTAAATAAGGATTTTCATACATAAAAAAAATAGATATTAAATCTATTTTTATTAATTGTTTTCTAAAAGAACTTTTACATTATCCCTACTTAAACATCTTCTTGTTGCTGTTTGACCTGTTGAATAAAAAATATATACTACAGAGCATGTATTTCCGCTTGAATTATATACCAAATCATTATATACCCACATTTCTTTTCCACTTTTTGCATTCATTACATCAGGGTTACCAAATTTATCAAGAAGATCCTCTTTGTATCTACTATCAGCATTTCCCCACTCATCCCACTCAGAATAACTAATTGTTCCTTTTTTTGTTGGTTCCTCAGTTTTGGTTTCTTCTTTTTTTTCTTCCTTATTCTTTGATTGTGTAACTTTTTTTAATTCTAATATTTCATTTATTGTTTCATTGCTTTTTTCTATATTATTTTCTTTTTTCCATGTAGGTAATTCTGCTTCAGTTAAACTACTAGCAACAACCTTAACTTCCCCTTGTTCATCTACTTTTATATTTACCCCTAATATCTTTTCATCTTGAACTAAAGATCTTATTTGATCGATTCCAAATGATACAGCATTTATTTTTTCCATTGCTTTTGATACATTACCCGGAATATTTGCTAAAGTTAATATACTTGCAGCTGGTTCCGTTACTATTCTTAATTTACCTACCATTTCTGATACTTTGTTTTTATCTCCTAACGCTATTTGTGCCTCATCAGCAGTTATTTCTAATACTAAATCAGCTCCCCCAACTACTAGCGCTGTTTTTGCTAAAGCTCCACTTGCCATCGCCGCAGATGCTCCTCCAGTTAAAACAACCCCGCCAACAAAACCTGCTACCTTACAACCATTCTTAACTCTCATAGCGTCTTGTTCTAAACCTTCGTATACATCTCCTTCACCACCCCAAACTTCTCTAGAAATTCGATCTTGTGACTCATTTAGTATTAATTGTGCTCTTTTAACATCCACATTAAAATGTTGTGCCAAAGTTCTTATTATTCTCCCTGCCGGTGCATTTTCTATTACATATTGAACTTCTTTTGAATCATAAGCATAAACATCATCAATAAATTTAAAAGTTTCTTTTTCGTTTGCTAATTTATTAGCATTTTTTTCAAGATAAGTTACATCACTTTCAAAATTTTTCCATTCTTCGATAATGCCGTTCATTTCTTTATTCCAAGCATCATAATCCTTAAATTGCTCAGCATTTGCTAATACGTTATCTGTTTTATATCTTAATGTTAAATATTGTTTGGACAATGATATTGTATCCTTAAATACAATTTGATCCAACGAATTACTTCCTCTCGTTAAAAAGAATATTGCAAGTACCACTATTATTATTCCTGTAACAAAAAAAATAATATTATTTTTTTTCATCAAGACCCCCTATTAAAATTATATAATTAATTATAATCAATATCAACGATTTTTTTTATGATTTTTTAGAAAAATAACAATTAAAAAAATAGAGGTTTCTCTACTTTTAAATGTCCAATGGTGGAGCCGATGGGAATTGAACCCATGTCCGAAAATAAAGCTACCTAGACTTCTACAAGTTTAGTTAATTGATAATTTAACTAATAAGCTAACAATTAACAAAAAACTCATTAGCGAGTCCAGTATATATTCATTATACTTCCTAGACACAAAATATAATATATCTTGTTTTTCTTATAGTTCTTTATATCTCAACAAGTAAAGATTAAAAAGAACTCTTTCGACTTATCTTATGCGAAAGATAGTGCCGGAGCACCAAGTAATTTATTTTTTCCAGTTATATTTAACTGCGTATTTAACGTATACCTACGACTTGCCATCTAAGCTCTATTATCTCCGTCGAAGCCAAATCAGCCCCATGTATTAAGATTATATCACTTTTTATATTATATGCAAGAAAAAAGTTGTTGTTAAATAACTTACTTTTTAATTTATACTTAACATATTAACTTCTTTTTTTTAACGAATTTAAATATTTCCATAATTAATAATATTGGTAGTGCTAAAACAAATATTTTTAAAGCATCAGTCCAAGAAATAATTGTTAACTTTAGAATATTACTAAAAAATTCGCTATTAATAACAAATACTTGTAATAACAAAGTACTTATAATTACTATTATTACCATAGGATTATCTTTAAATGGAATCTTAAAAATAGATCTAGTCTCACTTCTACAATTTAAAACATGAATATTTTGCATAAAAACCATTAATAAAAGAATATAACTTCTTGCCGTAATAACATTTACATTTGAACTTAATAAAACTGTCCACAAACCAAAGATAATTAATCCCGTTGATATCCCCGATAATAATACTCCTTGTAATAGCAACTTATTAAATATTTTTTCGTGAGGCTTTCGGGGCTTTTCTTTCATTACATTAGGTTCACCCTTTTCAAAAGCTAAAGCTACATCTTGAAGACCATCTGTTACCAGATTTAACCATAATAATTGAACAGCTATTAGAGGCATTGGATACCCAAAAACAATTGATAAAATAACAAATAATACTTCTGCAACTCCTGAGGAAAGTAACATATATATTACTTTCCTAACATTATTATAAGCATTCCTTCCTTCTTCAACTCCTAACACAATAGAAAGAAAATTATCATCAGTAATAATCATTGAGCTTGTTTCTTTAGCAACATCAGTACCGCTTCCCATGGCAATACCAATATTGGCACTTTTTAATGCTGGAGCGTCATTAACCCCATCTCCAGTAACAGCTATAAATTCACCTTGTCGCTTGTATGATTCTACAATTTCATATTTTATGTTGGGATTTACTCTAGTAAATACTTTCTTTGATTTTATAAATTTATCAAAAATAACTGATCCTTTTTTTAAATACTCCTCCAATTCTATTCCTGTTGTAACCTCATCATATTTAGTCGTTATTTTTAACTCCTTTGCAATATGAAAAGCGGTTAGAGGATGATCTCCTGTTATCATAACTGTCTTTATACCAGCCTCTTGACATTTTTTTATAGCTGGAATAACTTCTTTTCTAATTGGATCTATAAAACCAACCATACCCACAAAAGTAAGCTTTGGGATATCTTCATTTTTATAATCTTTATTTTGTACATCATTCTTCATTTGTCCTTTAGCAATAGCAATAACCCGATATCCTTCCTTCGCTAAAAGATTATTTTGCTTTATTAATAATTCTTTATTAATTGATACTACTTCATCATTATGATACATAGTATCACAAAACTCTAATATTTTTTCTAATGAGCCTTTACTAGTACAAAATATTTTCTCATTATCTTTATAAAAAGTAGCAGAATATTTTTGAACTGACTCATAAGGAATACTTCCTAATATTTTTACATTGACATTATCACTTGTAATATCTAATTTATATCCTAAAGCTAAAAAAGCCACATCAATAGAATCTTCAACATATTTCCATTCTTTACCATATAATATTAATTTAGCTTCATTATTAATAACACCTAATAATGCCAAATGATTTAATTCCTTATTATGTACCTTTTTACCTTTATAAATTACATTACCAATACCATTATATCCAATACCACTAACTTCAAAAGATTTACCATTGGGTAATAATATTTTCTTAGCTGTTTGTTCATTTAAAGTAAGGGTTCCTGTTTTATCACTCGCTATTATAGTACAACTTCCTAAACTTTCTACAGAATTTAATTTTTTAACTAAAACATTTTTTTTGGCCATTCGATTAGAAGCTATAGAAAGAGTCAAGGTAAGAGCTACCGGCAATCCTTCAGGAATAGCAGAAACTGATAAAGCTACAATAGAGAAGAATATCTCCCTCGGCATATACCCTCTTATATATAAAATTATACCAATGATTAAAGCTATTATTGCAGTAAATATTCCTATCTGTTTAGTAAAATGTTCCATTCTAATAACTAAAGGAGATTTAGTATCAGCTGTAAGTAATACTTTATTAGTAACAGCTCCTATTTCGGTATTAATTCCTGTCGCTATTACTACTCCCATTCCTCTTCCTTTCACTACGGAGGTACCAGCATATAACATGTTTTTTCGATCAATCAAACCAGTATTTTCTTCTATGATATCATTACTTTTCTCTGAAGCCACTGATTCTCCTGTTAAGATAGCTTCATTAATATAAAGATTATTAGTTGTAATTAATCGTATATCAGCAGGAATCTTATCTCCTGAATCAACATAAACAATATCACCTACAACCAATTCTTCTGAATCAATTTGTACTTTTAATCCATCCCTTAATACTGATGCTGTCACCTTTATTAATCTTTGTAATGATTCAGCACTTTTTTCAGCTTTCCATTCTTGAATTGTACCTAAAATAGCATCTACTAATATAACAAATAAAATAAAAACAGCATCAACAACTTCATTAATAATAATTGATAAAAGGATAGTTATAATTAATATATAAATAATAGGATTATTAAATTGTTTTAAAAATACTTTTAATATAGTATCTTTTTTATCCTTAGGTAATATATTTTTACCATCTTTTTTTAACCTTATTTGAGCTTCTTTATTAGTAAGTCCTTTTTTAGAGGCATCAATATTTTTAAAAATGACTTCAATTTCATCACTATGTGAATTGCTATACATATTTCTCACCTAGTATAATTATAACATTAAAAATATATTATCTCCTATTTAATATAACATAATAGCAATACATTGACACAATATATAATATACTAGACGCTATTATCCCCGGCAAAGTTAATCAACTCCACACATTAGAATATATTACTTTTTATATTATATACAAGAAAAAAGTTATCGTTAAATAACTTTACCTTCTAACTATTCTTCTCATTTCTCTTTCTTGTTCTCTTTTTTTAATAGTTTCCCTTTTATCATAACTTTTTTTACCTTTGCCCAATCCAAGTAATATTTTAGCCTTATTATTTTTAAAATATAATTTTAAAGGTACTAATGTGTATCCCATTTCTTGTGTTTTACCACTTAATTTCATTATCTCTTTCTTATGCATTAATAACTTTCTAGTCCTTGTTTCTTCATGATTAAACCTGCTTCCTTCATTGTAGGGAGATATAAACATATTTAAAAGAAATAATTCTCCTCTTTTTATTATCGCATAAGAATCTCTAAGTTGCACTTTACCATCTCTAATTGATTTTATTTCGGTACCAGTAAGTACTATTCCTGCTTCATAAGTATCTTCTATTTGATAATCATAATTCGCTTTTTTATTTAATATTTCCATATTATCACTCCTTTAAAGGCCTTACTATTATATCACTTCTATATTGTTTTATTATATCACTATAAGTTTTATAATGATTTTCATAATTAGATAATATATTACTTGTTAGTTCACTATAAGGTATAACTTTAAAGTTACGCCACTTACTATAATAAGTATATATTAATGTCCCCTCTATATTTTTATAACTAATAGTAGTTTCATACTTGTCTACTATTTTTTTAATATCAAGTGAT
>JBBAEV010000034.1:0-8354 GCA_041655735.1 Bacilli bacterium
ATGCAGTAATATATTATAAAATATTTGATGTGAAAAAGGTTGTATTAGAAGTAGAGGATTTCTTTTTTGCGGTAGGACAATTAGCTCAAACTACAATGCGTAATGCAGTAGGGGAAGTAACTCTTGATGAATTATTATCAGAAAGAGATAAAATATCAAATAAAATTAGACAAGTAATAGATAAAGCAACTGATCCTTGGGGTATAAAAGTTGAAAATGTTGAATTAAAAGACATTGCTTTACCAGAAGAAATGAAAAGAACTATTGCTAAGGTTGCTGAAGCTGAAAGGGAAAAAATGGCTATTATTACTAAAGCCAGCGGCGAAGTAGAAGCAGCTAAAAATCTATCTAAAGCTGCAGAATTAATGAGTTCATCTACTGGAGCTTTACATCTTAGAACACTATCTACATTAAACGATTTAAGTAGTGATCAATCAAATACAATAGTGTTTGCTATACCAGTTGAAATACTTAGAGCTTTTGAAAGTTATTCTGAAAATGTAAAAAAGTATGGGGAAAAATAATACGGAGAAAATGATATTAATTGATGTTGGATCATCAACTATAAAAATATATGTAAATGAAAATGATAAGTTAAGTTTAATTGAAGAACATTCAATATATTTTAAAGATGGATTTAGTGATGAATTAGGATTAAGTATTGAAAGAAAAAATGAATTGTTTGATTATTTTAAATCTATTAAAAAAAAATATAATATGAATAATAATAATACTGAAATATATGCAACAGGTATTTTTCGTAAATTAAATGAGGAAAAACAAAAAGAAATAACTGATGAATTTAATAATTTAGGATTAGCATTCAATATTATTTGTCATGATAAAGAAAATTACTACTTAGAAAAAGCTATGGCAGGAGATTATAATAATAAAAAGGTATTAATTATTAATATGGGAGGTAAAACAACTGAACTTGTTACTATTGAAAAAGGACAAGTTACTGATCGTAAAAACATTGATGTTGGCGTAGCTGAATTATTAAATAAATTCCCTGAAGTTAATAAAAAATATTCTAAAATAGATATAAAAGATATTGTAGAATTTACTAATTCTCATATTAAAGACATTGATTTTGATACTGATTATGATTGTGCTATATTTACTGGTGGCGAATTAAGATTTGAATTATTAACTGGTTATAACTTAGTAAAAAATACATTATTTGAAGATCCTAATCATCCTTATATGGTAACTTATGAGGACTTTATAAAAGGCAACAATAAAATATTTTATGAACTTACTATGAATGATTTATATAATCTAATGCCACAAAACCCAAAATGGATGGATGGCGCAAGACATGGAGCAATTCTTCCTCAAGCAATATTTGAAAAGTTTAATATAAAAATTATTATCCCATCAGATATGAATCTTATTAATGGAGTAGTAAAAAATAAAGAAAAAGTAAAAAATAAAAGATGTTAGTTAAACATCTTTTTTAATTTGTTATAAATTTCTAATAATTGTTTTTCATACTTACTAGTATTTTTAGCCTTATAATACTCTCTATCTTTTATTTTGTCAGGTAAATATTGTTGTTTAACAAATGCATTAGGAAAGTCATGAGGATATTTATAGGTACTATCAGGAGCGTTCTTTAAGTTCCTGGGAACACTTCCTACATTACCTTGTTCTATATCAAGTATTGCGCTATGTATCGCAAGTTTCCCAGTATTACTTTTTGGTGATAAACAAAGTTCTATAATAACAACCCCTAAAGGAATACACATCTCTGGCATACCAAGTCTTTCAGACGCTTCTATCGCAGCCATTACTTTAGGGCCTAAAGAAGGATTCGCAAGTCCTATATCTTCATATACAATAACTGATAATCTTCTAAATATACTATCAAAATCCCCTGCTAGAAGAAGCCTTCCTAAATAATGAAGGGCTGCATTAACATCGCTTCCTCTAATACTTTTTTGAAAAGCAGAAAGCACATCATAATAACCATCTTCATTTTTATCATGAAAGAAAGCTGGTTTATTATTTATCTTTTTTAAAATATCCATTGTGATCTTTTTATCAATAGAAGTTAAATATGCTACCTCTAATAAATTATAAGCAAATCTTAAATCACCACCAGATAATTTAATAATATGACTAAGTTCCTTATTACTAATCTTTATTCCTCCTAAATAGGCACTTTTAATAGCTCTCCTTAAACCTTTTAATAAATCTTTATCATCTAGTTCTTTAAGTTCAAATATTTGACATCTGCTTCTAATTGCGGGATTTATAGAATGATATGGATTAGATGTAGTAAGACCAATTAAAGTAATTAATCCTGATTCTACATGAGGAAGTAATAAATCTTGTTTATCTTTATTTAATCTATGTATTTCATCCATTATTACTATTAAACCTTTATACATTCTAGCTTCTTCTACCACTATATCAAAATCTTTTTTATTATTAATAGTTGCATTTAATTCTCTATATTTAAATCCTAATTCATTAATTAAGGCATACGCAATACTATTTTTTCCTATACCAGGTTTACCATATAAAATCATACTAACTAATCTTTTATTCTTTACTAAATTATATAATACTTGATCTTTTCCTATTAAATGACTTTGTCCTACAACATCACTTAATTTAGAAGGTCTAAGTTTAACCGCTAAAGGTTCATTCATACATATCACTTCCTATTTACATTTTAACATAAAAAACCACTAAATATATACTTTAATCTTTAATGTTATGTTAACTTCTATGTTATAATTATTATGGTGATAATATGAATCATATTATTGATGACTATTTGGGTTATTTAAGAATTGAAAAAAAATTAAGCGAAAATACTATTCAAAGTTATAGAAACGATTTAGAAAAATATATAACTCATACCAAAAAAAATGTTGATTCTATAAAAAAAGAAGATATTACTTCTTATATAGAATATTTAAAAAAGAATAATATAAGTTCAAGAAGTATAGCCCGCAATATTACATCTATTAAAGGATTACATAAGTATTTAATAAGAGAAAAGATTACTAGCTATAATCCCAGTGAATATATTGATATGCCTAAAATAAAAAAGGGTTTACCAAAATCTTTAAATACTGAAGAAATAAATAAGTTATTAGATATTAAGCTAAATACTCCTTATGATTATCGTAATAAAGCAATGTTAGAACTATTATATGCATCAGGTCTTAGAGTAAGTGAGTTAATTCATTTAAAAATACATGATGTTAATTTGAATATGGCAGTAGTTAGATGTATGGGAAAGGGCAATAAAGAAAGAATTAATCCTTTAGGAGAAACAGCAATATACTATTTAAAACAATATATAGATATATATAGAAATAAATTATTAAAAGGATATTTTACTGACTATTTATTTTTAAATAATCATGGTAAAGGCATTACTAGACAAGGTTTTTTTAAAATGTTAAAAAAGATAGCAAAAGAACAAGGAATAAAAAAAGAATTTGGACCTCATACCATAAGACATACCTTTGCCACTCATTTACTAGATGGTGGAGCAGATTTAAGAAGTATTCAAGAAATGTTAGGACATTCAGATATATCTACTACCCAAATATATACCGATATATCTAATGATACTATTAGACAAAATTATGACAAGTACCATCCTCGAAGTAAAAAAGAATAGAAACGATATGATATAATAAATATATAAGGTAGGAGGAAATATGGAGAAAAAGACTGAATGGGAAAAAGTAGTGGAGGATAGAACAAACAAATTATATAATGAAGGAAATATTCAAATAAAAGACTATCGAATTCAATATATAAAAGCCAATCCTCAAAAAGGATTTAATTTTGGTTACTTACTAATTCTTCCAAATAATATGAGAAATCACACAATGATTATTGAAGGAAATAACAGTCAATTTAAAGGAAACGAAAAATATTATATATCTGAAATGTTAAAGTATGGAGTAAAGTATGGAGATCATCCTATGTTACCAGTAAAAGCTCCAATTATGGTACCATTACTTGAAGCATGGGAAGAAGTAAAATTGTATAATAAAAATGCCACCAGAGAAGAAGAATTATACCCTCAGCAATTATCTAGAAATACTATGTTAATAAAAGATCCTAATGATCCTAATTATCGAGTAGATTTACAAGTATTAGATATGGCAAGTGATGCTAGAGAAATAATAAAAAATGATTATAATTTTCAATTAGAAGATAGATACTATCTTAATGGCTATTCTTGTTCATCTAGTCTTGCTTTAAGGCTTGCTTTAATTCATCCCGAAAGAATAATAGGCATAAGTACTGGAGGAGACGGAGGATTAAGGCCAATCCCTCTGGAAGAATTTAATGGATATAAACTACATTACCCCGTAGGTATATTTGATTTTGAAAAATTATTCAGTAAACCTTTCAATGAAGACGCTTATCGTAAAATAAATGCTTTTTATTATAGGGGAGAAGATGAATCTAAAGCAATGAAAACACGTATAAGAGATAATGGTAATGGCATTTATGATGATCAATATTATAATACCGCCAATAATAGAAGACTTACTGATAAAAACACAGGTGATTTATTTAATATTGTATTAGGAAAAAGAGTAGAAGAAAAAGAAGCAAATAACGAGTTAATATATAATCAACTGGGATATAATATAACTCATAAAACATACCCCGGAGGGCACACTATAGACCCCGGTATAAATACAGCAATTATTGATATTAATAACCATTATATAAAATGTGTTAGTCAAGTTTATAAAGATAATTTTGTAAAATAAGGTGATAATATGAAATTTAAGAGAATATTTTTAATAGTACTAGATTCACTAGGAGTAGGGGCACTTCCTGATGCGGGTGAATATGGAGATGAAGGAGCAAATACATTAGGTAATATTGCATTAAATTATCCTCTAAATATACCTAATATGAGAGAATTAGGACTTGCGAATATTATTCCTTTAAATAATATAGGAGCTATTACTAATCCTTTGGGGTGCTATACAAAAGCAATTGAAATAAGTAAAGGGAAGGGCACTCTTACAGGTCATTTTGAAATGATGGGAATTAAAACAAGTATTCCTTTAAAAAGATTTACTGATACAGGTTTTCCTAAAGAATTAATAGACAAAATAGAAAAACAAATAAATAGAAAAGTAATAGGTAATATCGCCGCTAGTGGTACCGAAATAATAAAACAATTGGGGGAAGAACATATAAAAACAGGATCAATAATTATATATACATCAGCTGATTCAGTACTTCAAATTGCGGCTCATGAAGATATTATCCCTATTGAAGAATTATATGAAATATGTAAGGTAGTAAGGCAATTAACTATGGAACCCGAATGGCGAGTAGGGCGTATTATCGCAAGACCTTTTATAGGTTCTAATGGTAATTATATTAGAACTGCTAATAGAAAAGATTTTGCTTTAGAACCTCCTTTTAAAACAGTATTAGATTACTTAAAAGAAAGTAATTATGATGCTATCACAATTGGTAAAATACATGATATATTTTCAGGAAAGGGTATAACTAAATCTATTCATACAACTGATAATAAAGATGGTATTGATAAAATAATTGAAGAAACTAAAATAGATTTTATAGGTTTATGTTTTGCTAATTTAAATGATTTTGATTCTAAATATGGTCATAGAAGAAATATAGAAGGTTATGCTAAAGCTATTGAAGAATTTGATAATAATATACCTAATATAATAAATAACCTAACTGATAATGATTTATTAATAATTACAGCTGATCATGGTAATGATCCAACTTATAAAGGGACAGATCATACTAGAGAATATGTACCAGTAATAATGTACTCTAAAAATTTTAAAGAACCTAAACAGTTAGAAGTATTTGAAACATTTGGAAATATTGGTGCTACTATTGCAGATAACTTTAATATAACTCCTCCAAATATAGGAACAAGTTTATTGGATAGATTAAAATAAAGAAGATAATTCTTCTTTTTTCTTTACTTTTTTATTTATTTATGGTAACATTTTGGCATGCGCTAAAAAATTATAATATAGTAGGGGTGGTACAATGGATCAGAAAGAACTAAACTACCTAGAAGATACTATCAATGTAATTAAAGAAGAAATAGGCCAAAGTGATGTTGATTTAAAACAATACAACGAGAATCTATATCAAATGCAAAGATATGCATGGGAAAATGCATCAACAGTAGATGATAAAGAACAACAATACTTCAGAAGAGAAATGGAATTAGAAGATGCATTAGAACTTATGGAATATCGTAAGAATATAGTACTAAAGAAAATGTTAGATAATCCATACTTTGCTAGAATTGATTTTAACAATAAAAATATTTATATCGGAATTAAAAATGTAATGGATAAAAAATATAATAATTATGTATATGACTGGAGGGCACCAATATCAAATCTATATTATGATTTTGAATTAGGGGATGCCTTTTATAATGCTCCAGAAGGCATAATAAAAGGTAATATAACTTTAAAAAGACAATACAAAATAGAAAATGGTACTTTAGTATATATGTTTGATAATAGTATTAATATTGAAGATGATTTATTAAGAGAGGTATTAAGTAAGAATACATCAGAAAAGATGAGAAATATAGTTAATACTATTCAAAAAGAACAAAATGAAGTTATTAGAAATACGGAAAATGAAGTATTAATAGTAGAAGGACCTGCTGGTTCTGGTAAAACATCAGTAGCCCTTCATAGAGTAGCATACCTTTTATATAAATTTAGAGAACAATTAAAAGCTAAAGAAATATTAATATTCTCACCAAATAAAATATTTACAGAATATATATCTAGCGTTCTTCCTGAACTAGGGGAGAGTAATACCTTAAGTACTTTATTTAGTGATTATATGTATAATTTCATTACTGAATATAAAGATATTCAAACATATATGGAATTTATTGAATTTATATATGACTCTAATGATAGTAATATAAAAGAATTTATTGAAATAAAGCTATCAAATAACTTTATAAAAGTAATAGATACTTATATTGAAGAAATAATAAGTAAAATAAGATTTAAGGATATATATATAGATGATCATTTAATAATAACTAAAGAAACATGTAAAGAAGTATATAATGAATCAAAAAGATTTACTCCTTATGAAAGAATAGAAAAAGTAATAGATTATGCTTTAATGAAATATCGTCATGAAGTAATAATTAAAAATTATACTTTAGGACAAATAAATAGAATAATAAAAGACAATTTCTTGTATAATAATAATTTTAGAGAAATATTAATAAACATGTATGATAGTATCAAAGTACAAAATAAGTTAATCAAATTATATCCTAATATTAAATTAAATGAATTTATTAATCATTCTAAAAAGCAATTAAAAGGTAAAACAATAAATTATGAGGATGCGATTATAATGCTTTATTTAAAAGGTAAACTACAAGGATTTGGTGAAGCTAGTAGAATAAAACAACTAGTATTAGATGAAGCCCAAGATTACACTTTAATGCAATATATAATCCTTGAAAACATCTTTAAAAAAGCTAAAGTAACCATTTTAGGAGATTGTAATCAAATATTGAATCCTTTATTAAAACAAGATAATTTAAATATAATAGGGGAAATGTTTAATGATAAAGATGTCATATATCTTAAACTTAATACTACATACCGTAACAGTTATGAAATAACTGAACTCGCAAATAGAATATTAAACTTAAAAAATGTTAATCCAATAAAAAGATATACTAAACCACCAATAATAAAAGAGAATATAGATGAAAATACATTAGTAAAAGAAATAAAGGATATTATTAACAACAATAAATATGAATCACTTTCAATTATTACTAAAAGTAGAAAAGAAGCAGATTATATTTATCAATTATTAAAGGAAAATGGTATAGATGCTCATACTTATGAAAGTAAACATATAACTCATTCTAAATTAATAATACTTCCTATATATTACGCTAAAGGATTAGAGTTTGATAATGTCATCATCTATGATAATAAAGATAACGGTTATAAAGAAGAGGATAAAAAAATATTTTATGTAGCATGTACTAGGGCTCTTCATGAACTAACAATATTAAGTGAGAATAAGTTAGAAATAAGTTTTTAAAAATTATTGACAAAAATTTTTATATGTTATATCATTTAAGTACCTTGAAAAACCAAATGTTTTTCAAGGTGTTGAGAAGATTCACTTTGTTGTGGATCTTCTCATTTTTTTGTATTATTTTATTATTATGATATAATCAATAAAATATTGATATCTAAATCCATAAATTATTTATTTAATTTTAAATTAAAAAATTAATATAATTATAATGCAATGTAGTAGAGTTATATATATATACATATATATATAGT
>JBBAEV010000035.1:0-7573 GCA_041655735.1 Bacilli bacterium
CAAATAGGCCTTACTGCACTGAAATTTCCATTGGCAAAAGAGTCCACAATTACTGCTGATATGATAGAAATAAAGGTCTCTCCCAAAGAATTAATAACACTTGCGTTAGGAAAGACTTCTGGTTTATCTACGGCCTCGGTATATGCTGAACGTTTTGGATATAGCGCTGGGGAAATGAGTCTAGATTTTGCCTCAGGGACGCTCGATATTGAGGGCAACCTAGATGCTTTTGCACCAGAAGATTCAATAATTCGCAAGGTACACCTTGTTACCCAAGAGGTCCAATATACAATCGCAGAGGGCCTTTCTGTTGCTTCTAAAGAGATGCAACTAGCGGTGAAGGGGAACCTAAACGTAACTACGCTCCAAAAGGATTTCAATGGGATCTTGGATGATGTGTGGTCTCTCGATCTCAAAGCAACTGGAGGAACTATCTTACCGGATGCTCAGATGGTCGCACAGTTGGGTATGTTTGCCACTGCTTCGCCTTGGATAGCCGATCCTAATAATTGGAAGTTCGACTCTGTCGCGATTAAAGCCCGTTCTCTAGAGGATGCCATCGTGTTAGACTCTTTAGCCTTAACAGCACCTTTAATGGAAGCAACGGGTTCGGTTAGCCTGCCACGCGGAAATTCTCAAGCGGTTTCCATGAAGCTTAACGTCGAAAAGTTACACAGTCAGGTACGTACTGAATTGGCCCCTATTGCCCTGTTTATGGGGCAAGAGATCCCCTCTGAGGCCTTTGAGTTTGACTTTGCTTGGGATGGCAATGGGATACCTCTCTTTACCTTCAATTGACATCTTAGTAGTTTGACTCCATACTTATATGGGTTTAAAGTAATCATGGTAGTTATTTTAACGGTCCCTTAATAACAACATATAGTGGTGAGTGGAGATGGAAGTAGAAAAAGATTATTCACAGTTTCTCCTTAAATTAATTGTAGATAGTATAATTATATTTATTGCTTGGTTTACTGCCTATGGACTTCGTTTCTATATTATTCCTGGTGGTACGGGAGAGCCTTTATCGTTGTTTGCCGCTATGTCGGTATTGGTATGGCTTTTGTTCCTCTATTTTCTCAATCATAATCGATTATATCGTATTACCCCGAGTCTCACCTGGCAGGTAGAAATTCAACTGCTGTTATACAGTGCGGTTCAGGTATTTTTGACCTTGACGGTAATTCTTTACTACCTCTATGGCAGAAGAGTCAGCCGTCTTACCATTGCTATTTTTATGGTAATTGTCTCCTTTTTGTTAATCCTTGAAAGAATAATAATCAACAGAAGAATCATCAGGTTACGTGCTTCTGGGAGAATGGCCAAACGGGTGTTATTGATTGGGTACGGTGCAGGTATTTCACGGTACATAAAAGAGGTTCAAACTCATCCTGAAAATGGACTTCAGATTGTGGGGCAATACAATGCTCTGCATCATGGCGATAGTCGCTATGTCCAGTTCGATGGTACTTTAGAGGATGTGCTGGCTACAGCAAAACCCCAGATTATAGTGATTGGATACCCGACAGCGCATCGAGTTGTTGAGAAGGAGATGATCGGTAAGTGTTATGATCTCATTCAACGGGTTTTAGTAATTCCAGATCTTCCCTATTCGATGATTGGGAGTAAGATCATTGACTTCCATTCTATTCCAGTGATGCAGCTCAATGATGTTTCAATTACCTTTTTCCAAAGGGTTGGTAAGCGAATTCTCGATTTCGTGTTGACTTTGATCGGAACCATCATTATTAGTCCACTTCTGTTAGTTTTGGCGTTATTAGTTAAGATCACCAGCCCCGGTCCAGTGTTGTATAAACAAAAACGGATTACTGAAGACGGTAAAGAGTTCACTATGCTAAAATTTCGTTCAATGACCAATCGCCCGCCGGGCGAAGAAGATGGTAAGTGGACCACTAAGGATGATCCGAGGGTAACACCTTTTGGTAAATTTATCCGAAGAACTAGTTTAGATGAACTACCCCAACTATTTAATGTGTTAAAAGGGGAGATGAGTTTGATTGGGCCACGTCCTGAACGTCCTGAGTTAGTTGACCGTTTCGTCCATGAAATTCCTGGCTATCAGTTGCGCCATAAAGTAAAATCTGGTATCACTGGGTGGGCCCAGGTGAATGGATATCGTGGTGACACTTCATTAGAGGGTCGTATTGAGTATGATTTGACCTATATAAAAAACTGGAGTTTTCTTCTCGATTTTAAGATTATAATTTTTACGTTTGTTCGTGGCTTTGTGAATAAAAATGCTTATTAACTAAAGGGAGAATATGGCAGATGCGTGTAAAGAGACTTGTTGTTACCCTATTATTATGTGTGTTTCTCGTGCCACTATTCTCTTTGACACTTGAAGAGGTCCTTCCGGCTTTATCACGCGATCAGATAGAGCAGCTCTATGCGGGGGAGTTAGTCGAAGGCAAGTCATTTTCTTATGATGTGAAAATATTAGCGCCTCAAGGTTCAATCAGTGAACAACACTTGGTAGAAGCTTTACAAAAACCAGAGAGTTTCACCGTTGTCTCACTCTCTTACATTCCCTATTCCGAGGTGATGCAGGCCATGGCTAGTGCTCAGCGACAACTCTATATCTTCAACACTATGCGTGCAATCTCCACCCAAGAGGGCATTACCTATATTTCCTACCGGGCAGGCAATAAGCCGAAGGAATTAATTGAGAAATCTTGGTATTTAGAGACGCCCAAGAGTCGAAGTAGCTTGCCTGATCCTGTCTCCTCTACGGTCCCTCCTAAGGCTCAATATTATGTCTATCAAAAAGATTCAAGCTTTAAAAGTAATGTCTATCGCCACAGTTATATTACCACTGCCGATGAGATTTTTGTAAAAGTAGAGAATCTTGAGACGATGCGAGTTTTTGGTTTATTCAAGGCCGTTGAATCTGAGATGTTAGCTATTGCAATGTCTACGATGCAACTTGAAGATGGCTTATTGCTTAGCGCAATGGCAACCATTGAGGGACGAGATCCAGAGGTTAAGATCTTAGGTTATACTGTAGACCTTCCCAGTGCCTTCACGCGCCGTACTACGGCATTAGGTGAGTGGTTTAAAGATCAGCTCAATCGGTAACACCTCGGTTCTTCTTAAAACTCCTAAATCTTTTTAGATATAACAGGTACCCAGGAATATAAGCAGTCAGGGTGTATATATTCCAATTAAACTCCCGCGGGTTATCTTTGTTAATAAAAAATGCCGAAAGTAAGTTTATTGAGTTTAATGTTTTATATTTAAGAGTTTTTGCAAGCCTAACACTGAGCCATTTATGGCGCATATAGCTTTTAGGATTATTAAAAATTACCTTGTAAATATTTTTTGTATATCCATCTTCTCGGTATTCAGAAATTACTATTATAGTATGGAGGACATACATTGTGTAGTGTTGGTCAATTTGCATATAGATATAACTTTCAGGTATAAATTTTTCATCTTCATACACATCGAATAGATATGTTTTTAAGATCTCAGTTTTATAAAGCAACCCTGTATCACCATAAAAACCATGTTTTTGATAAAGGTCTGTTAATTGTGAATATTCAATGCCTTTAGGGAGGCCCGGCCCGTTAGGGGTCGCCTCATCAGAACCTCTTGTAGTAATAATTCCACTCAACTTTTCTTTTGAGGGAAGGTTGCGCCACGTAGAGAGTAAAACTTCAATAGCTGTATTGGTCAAGTAGTCATCTGAATCGATACAGATGAATAACTCAGTGTTACACTTTTTAACACCTGTGTTATGAGCACGTTGTTTCCCACCATTTTCTTGCTTGAAATACTCAATTATAATTTTTTCTTCTTTTTTCCACTCTCCGATTATTTCTTTAGTGTTATCTGTAGATCCATCGTCGACTATTAACCAGATAAAATCTTGGGACGTTTGTTTGGTTAAACTGTTATAGAGCTGGGGAAGGATATATGCGCGATTATAGGTTGGTGTAAAAACTGTTATTGATTTGCTAGTGTTCATTTTTTTTCTCTAATATTGAACTATTATTTTGACTATATTCTTTTTCATAGCGCGCTATAGCCTGTTGTTTATCGTGGTTGTTTTTAATGTAAGTATGAGCTGCTTGTCCGATTTTTAAACGCAGTTCTTTGTCTTCGTGGAGTTCTTTAATCAACTGAATGAACTGGTTTGGGTCATCAAGATTGCATAAAAATCCAGTTTTGTTATGTGTAATCAAATCACGGTTGCCAATAATGTCTGTTGCCACAACCGGTTTTCCACTAGCCATAGCTTCTAAGATAGAAACAGGCATCCCTTCCCAAAGTGAAGTTTGGATATAAATATCGAATTTCTGGACATAGGCAATTGCTTCAGAACGGGAGAGTAATCCTGTAATGGTAATATTAGGAGCAGTGAGTATTTCACGTTGGGGGCCATCACCCACCCAGATGAATTGTAATTCCGGTAATTGCTCTGCAATTAAATTAAAAAGATGTGGGTTTCTTGCGGCTGTAATTCTTCCGCTGGTTACTACATAGGGCTTTGTTGTTTCTACTCTTTGATTGAAATCTTGTAAATTAATAAAATTATTTATAACTATAGCGTTAGATGTAATTTTATGGGCATGGACTAACTCGCCTTCAGAGACGGCGATTAACTTGCTTTTATTAAATTTATTGATACCATATTCAAGCATAAAAAAGATTTTGCGTGAGAAATTGCTTACATCTGTTCTTATAAAAGAAAATCCATGTGGGCTATATAAAATATGTTTACAAGGTGAAAACTTAGCAGCAATTCTTCCCAAGAGTCCGGCCTTGGATGAGTGGAGGTGGAGCGTATGAGGTTTGAAGGTTTTGATGGTTTTTCGGATAATTTTCGTAGCTGTAACATAATCTTTGAATGATCCCATGGGGACATACTGTAACGTAACGTGTGATGATTGAAAGTCTTTTTCGTAGTTCTTGGGGGAGTCATTACGCAGAGAATGGAGAATGAGAACGGTAAAGCGGTCGGGGTTCAAATTGCAAGCAATGTCGCGAACAATTGCATAGACTCCAGTTGAGAAGCTTTCCACAACATATAGTACACGAGTCTTTTCTATAGTGGATAATGGTGTTTTCATGCCTGTAGTATAGTAGGTGTTATCCATTCTGTATAGGAGAATGAGGCTTTTAGTACTTTTACTCCTTAAAGTGTAGTAGACTATTAAAAATGGAATTAGTATAGTAAACTCATATTGGTTTTGTAGTATTTTGTAACATTATGATAGTTTGGCTTGTTTAGCCTATAATACGTAACTAATTTTATAAGGAAGTGTGTAACTACTTTGAAGATAATTTCTAGATTCCTAGGTGTATTGCTACTCCTTTTTGTTGTCTATGGCACAATTGGAGCGGCGGAACCAGCAAATCCACATCACATTATTGCCTATTATTCAGTAGAAGTAAAAGGGTCTTCCGATCCCAAAATGTTAAAAGCGATGATATCTCCTCCGGGAGGGGATCCCCCTTTCCCTACCAAAGAAGCTATGGAAAAAGCTTTAAATGGAAAACGCAGTAAATTGTATAATATGAGGCTGTTTGAAGAAGTTTCATATACCTATGAAGTAGTGCATTCCGATGAGAAAACTATTAGTTATCGTGTGAAGTTTTTTGTAGATGATGCGTTTACTTTTCTAGCTATTCCCTATCCAAAATATGACTCAAACTATGGGTTTCGTATGGGAATAAAAGGGTATGACAAAAACTTACTTGGTAAGTTTGCAGATCTTTATTTTTTTGTTAACGCCACCCAGATTGAAAATAATTGGGACGATTGGATCTGGAATGCTGAGATTGCTGTTAAGAAAATTCCCGTTGGTAGAAGTACTATTAATCTGGGGGGAGCATTTAGTGTCACACAACACGGCTCCAGCTTGGAAGATTTGGCTGGAAATGCTGAAATAGCAGTTGTTGATATTCCTGTTGGGAAAAGTACTATTGATGTAAAAGGGACGTTTAAGACTACACAACACGGTACCAGCTTGGAAGAAAGTATTTATACTGGAAGTATTGACTGGCGTAAAATTCCTTTAGCCCAAACGACTCTCGACTTGAATGTTAACCTGAAACAAAATGTGGAACCAGAAAAGCTAGAAAGATTCTTAATCACCAGCGTACAATGGGCTGGGTTGCCATGGTTTAATTCTACGTTATTGGTAAAACCCACATTTCAGTTTAAGCAGACGACTATTGATACCCCGTTTGACATAGACTATGCATCGTTTTACTCGTCGGTTAACCCGATTATGATTAATGGTGAAGCCTATGTGTGGGCTCATAATTTGACCTTGAAATTCCCCCATGAATATGTCCGATCAACGGCTTCGTTGACCTCCAAAAATGTTAAAGTGTTTAATAAGCCAGTTTCTTTCTGGATTTCTGCTGATAACTATTTTAACCTGAACAAACAAGAATTCTATAATAACACCTACACCGTAGGAAGCTCTATAGGCCTCTCTCTTCCGTTGACTATAAAATACCAGGGGACCTATAAAGGTACTTTTAGAACTGATACTACTACTGATTTAAATCTAGTGCCGGTTTTATCTACAACGCAGGCGATCTCATTTGGTAGGGTTAATTGGAAGCGGAATCTACGCCAGGGCTTGCTGGGTAAGCTTTCTGCTACTGTTGACTACGCCTTATTTACCATTGATTTTAAGCGTTTAGATTATATTAATTACACAGCCCAAGCTGAATTGGAAGGTTATCTAAAGCTGGGCCAACGGATTGGGCTTAGTGGTCGTGCCAAGGGCTTCTATTCACATGTGCCGTCGTTTACTTGGTACAGTAATCAACACTTCCCATCATTCATGCCCAATAGTAAGGTCCACGCGCCTGAGCTTCTGCGTGGTATTCTCAATGCAACCTATGATGAAGCGTTAGGGGAGAATGCATACCAGAAGTTAGGGATGGTAGCGAATCTTGATGCGACTCTCATGTTTATCAAGTTTAATGGATTTGCTGAAGGTTTTGCCAGCGTGTTTATGGACATAGGGATGTTTACCTCGACCTATGCCACAAGAAGTGGTAATAATGATGTCTCTTGGGATGATATAACGATGTTTAAAACAATTGGATTTGAAGGCTACGGTATTTTAGATAAATTTCCTTCATATCCCATTCGAGCTTCGTTAGGGTTTAACTTAGATGATTTTATGCAACATTTAGCCGGAGAGATCGGCTTTAATGATATTGAGATGGAGTTAACTATCGGAATGGGCCTGCACTATTAAAAGTGCAAGGCATAAGAAGCACCAATAATTGCCAGTTACATTGTTACTATTCGTTTCATTACTCCACACTTACTTTATCTCCAGATCGACACTCCCAATTGCAGGGCATGGGTGTGAGTGGGATTAGACCATGAGCCGGTTACAGAATATTCGATTGGATAACTGGAGCTATCAGCAAAGGTCCAGTATTTTGTTGCTTGAGGTTCTCCCCGATTAGTTTGCAGGATATACTTATAGGTTGCATTGATGGTAATTGGGTAAGAATCAAAGGTTTTGGCAACTGTGAAATCAAGACCTAAGGTTTGTTCGAATAGGTAAGCTGTGAA